>NZ_PVNE01000025.1 GCF_003001905.1 Planifilum fimeticola | reverse complement strand
GACAGCCGTTCTTTCCGAATCTGGTTGCGCCGACGAGGAATCAAGCCCACTATTCCCACCATTCAGCGAAAAAGCCGCAAACCCCGTCGTGGCCGCCCCATCCGTGTGGGAGAGGGATACCGCCGGCGTTGGATCATTGAACGCTGCTTCGGTTGGATGAACAATTACCGTCGGTTGGTGGTTCGATATGACCGATATTTGTATATTTATAGAGCTTTTTGCCTGATTGCATTCATTATTTGGTGTGTGAATCGAATTTTGAAATAGCTTCTACTCAGATGGATTCTTATCCATTGGAAAGAATGGACGGTCTGGATCTTGGAAAAGCAGTTGGATCCACGCCGCCTTTTACTCAAAGAATCGCAAGAAAACCCTTCCTTGATATTATATGACTTTACCGAGTCCCCTCACCTTTACTCCAAATTAGAAGTCACTTATGATGAAAACCATCAATTCTGTATTCAGTTAGACCGCTCCAAAGAAAAAGTTCCGAGCTATCTCCGCTTAGCCAAAAAAAGTGATTTGATTGAGCTGGCTGCGTGTATGAAAATTTTTCATGTTCATTTTTTCACTGATCGAATAGTCGGCAAGATTAAATACCAAAATGAAGTCAAAACGATTCTGTGGAATTTAGAAAATAAGCCAACAAAAAAATCAAAGCACTGTTATCCGAAGTAGTTGATGTAGTTCGCCAAATGGAAGGCGGGCAACATAAGAACGTGGTTCCTTTGCCCTATCGCTGTATCCGCTGTACCATTCAAACAGAATGTCCGTCCCGCAGAACTTATTCAAAACCCAGGCCCTCTGACGACGAAGCGCCAGAAGAGGTTTTTGAAAAATTTCTCTTAACGAAATCCAAACTGCTTTCAACATCCAGGAAACACTGGCAAAGCGATGCCAAGGAATTGCTGAAACTGTTGCAATCCTCTTCGACACTGCAAAAAATCGTCGAAAAGACTTGTACCTCCGGTCGAATCTTCGATATAGAAGAAATGATTGAGACCGCCGCATTCCACAAAAAGCGATTATATAATACCACTCTGAGTCAAAAAGATGAGTTTGCCTTTGCCTATCAACTCCTCCAACACATTGCTTATAAGGGCAGAAGCTTTCGACAAAATACAATGGAGCAATTGGCAGGTGCCTATGGCTATACCAAATGGTACGACAACAGGACTCACAGTGACCAAACCATTCGATCCTTTTTCAAAACCACCTTGGAGAGATTATTAACATTCATTCAAGTTGAGTTGCAAAAACAGATTCCCAAAGAAAAAATGGATCAAATCATTTTCAACTTGAATAAAAGCCAACTGAACATCGCTGCCGATCAAGGATTCATACATGCAGAAATGCATGTTGAGGATGATGTTGATGGAGAAAATAGGGGGACTCTTGAGGAGAAGGACAGATAAACAACATTGCGGTCAAAAATCGTCGGTTGGAATCGATAACCTCCGCCATGAGCAGGTGGAGGTTTTACAACGGGTCTGATGGGTAATGTGCTGATTCATTTTTGTTTCTGAGAAGGTTTTCTAACTTGAGCAACCAGTTGATTATCAGCCTGAAGGATACTTCCATTTTGACGATTATCGGCGTGGCGGAAATCGTGCGGCAGGCCCAACAGGTGGTTGCCTCCAATTTTCGGGCCTTCGAGGTATACACCACAGCCGCGCTGCTGTACTTTGCCATGACCTTGACGATTGCGTTGATCTTGCGGGGGATGGAGCGGAGGCTCAACGTCGGTTGAGCCGAAGCCCCGCCAAAATGCATCGGTACGGGGGAGTTTCGGGATGGTTTTCAAGGCGGCAATGATTCAGACGCGCGCGGTTCCCGGGGAAGTTGTAGCGAACAGAAAATCGGCGCTCAACCTGGTGGAAAAGGCGGCGCATGCCGGAGCCCGGTTGGCGGTGCTGCCGGAGCTGTGGTCGACGGGTTATCATTTGAGCCCCCAACAATTTCGGGAATTGGCGGAGACTTGTCGGGGAGAGACGGTCTCCCTTTTTCAGCGGATCGCCGCCGAGCGGAAGATGGTGTTGGTCGTTCCCTTCGCCGAAGAAGAGGGGGAGAAGATTTACAATTCGGCGGCGGTGATCGATTCCTCCGGGAAGTTGGTCGGCCTCTACCGCAAAACCTTTTTGTGGGGGAGAGAAAAGCGGATTTTCAGCCCGGGGCCGAGGTCCTATCCGGTATTCGACACGTCCCTGGGCAAAATCGGCGTGTTGATATGCTACGATGCGGAATTTCCGGAACCGGCCAGGCTGCTGGGTCTAGGTGGGGCGGACCTCATCGCCGTTCCGTCGGTATGGAGCAAAGTGGCGGAGTCCCGTTGGGACATCCAGCTTCCGGCCCGGGCCTTGGACAATACGGTCTTTGTGCTGGGGGCCAACACGACCGGCGAGGGAAGCTGCGGAAAGAGCAAGCTGGTGGCTCCCGACGGAAGGGTGCAGGCGGAGGCGTCCGGGGAAGGGGAGGAGGTTTTGATCGGCGAGGTGGATCTGTCGTTGATTTCTCGCGTGCGGCAAAGGATTCCCTATTGGGACGACTACGATCCTTCATTAACCCCCGGGGGACTTTTCCGGGCGGGGCGGGAATACCGGAAGGGATGACCGTCATTTCTTTGTACTTTTTGCAAAGAGAGTATATCATCCCGACAATAAAATGCTTCCGCTGAAGCGGGGAATTGTGCAAAAATAAAGATACAGGAAACAGGTTGAAGGAATATATGCGCTTTGGCCGGGGGAGAAGCGGGTGGCGGAACTGATCTTTTCCTTTGCGATGGGTTGGGCTGTCGGTCTGCTGCTTCCCCGCATTGCCCGGCGGTTGGTGCAGAAGGGGAACGGGGACGCGGTTTATCGCTGTGGCGACTGCAGGCGGTCCGCTGAATCCGGAGGACCCGAAGGCTTTTTTGATCCGGGGAACCGGCGGACTCCCCTCTGCCGGAGTTGTGGTCGTCCGCTCTTTCCGCCCGCCGGATCGGCTTCCTGGTTGACGGGAGGAGGTTTCGCCGCGGCCCAAACCGTCTGGGGAGGAACGGGGGAGCTGTGGGTGGCATGGCTGCTTGTGTCCATCCTCGTCCTCGTGGTTTTGACCGATTTCTGGGCCATGATCATCCCTGACGCCGTGACCGTTCCGGGAATGGCGCTCTTTTTTCTGGTGCGCCTGTGGGTGCGTCAGGATTCTTTTTCCCTTTATCTTCTCGGCTTTGTTGTCTCCTTACTCCTGTCGTACGTCATCGCCAGGGTGACCGGCGGGATGGGAGGGGGAGACGTGAAACTGCTTGCCATGTCCGGAATGGCGCTGGGGTGGCCGAACGGGTTGCTGGCTTTTGCGCTGGCGGTCATGAGCGGCGGACTTCATGCCCTGTATATGATGGCGAAGGGAGGTCGGAGACGGGATCCGCTTCCCTTCGGCCCCCATTTGGCGGCGGGGATTTTTGTCGCCCATGGCTGGGGCGGCGGAATCATCGACTGGTACGGTTCTTTCTTTTTCGTTACGAAGGTCCTTTTTTGATCGGTAGATTAACGACGGTCGAAGCAAAGGGGTAGAATGGCGATATGGGGTTCCGGCGATATCGGTTGGGATTGGAATGGACCGATTCCTTTTTCAAATTGGTCGAGTTGTGTCAAAGACGGGGGAAGATCCTTGTGACCGACGCGGTGGTTCATCCGCTTCCGCCGGGCTGGTTCCGGGAAGGGACGGTCGCGGAACCGGAGAGCGTGGTACAGGCGGTCCGGGATGTTTTGAAGGAGAAGAAACTGCACACGCGCAAGGTTCACATCGCCGTCGGAGGAGGACATGTGCGGGTGATGCGTCGGCGGCTTCCGGAGTTGGGGAAGCGGGGGCTTCGAAAGTGGATTCAAAAAAAGGTTCTTCCCGAGGCGGACCTGCCCTGGGAAGATCCGGTCTTCGATTGTTGCCCGGTGGGACATGTTTGGGAAGACGACGGCGAGCAGGACACGGTGATCGTGGCGGCGTCCCGCAGGACGGTCTCCGCTTTCGCTTCTCTGGCGGAATGGTGCGGATTGGAGCCGGTCGGACTGGAACCGGCACCCCTCGGGCTGCATCGGTGGCTGGTCCACACCCTGCCTGAGGTGTTTTCGAAACGGATGACCGTTCAAATCTCGCCAAGAGCTGTGGAAGTCAGCTTTTTCGATGGTGACGTCTGGTTGGAAACCCGCGTTCTTTCCCTGCCGATGACCCTTTTTGCCGAGGGGGGAGAATCACAATCCGATCCCCTGGCACCCCGGTTAAAGGGAGAAGAGGAGGTCAAACGGTACGGAGAGGCGTTGACGGCGGGTCTAAAGGAGATCCTGGAGGGCTTCAAGGGACGAGCCGGATGGATGCCCAAGGAGTGGGTGCTGACGGGAGAAGGGGTGGATTTTTCCCTGTTGCGTGACCGATTAAAACCGGAAGAGGGCGTCGTGACCATCAGCCCCTCCCCCGGAGAGTTCATGGCGGAATACCTGCGGGAGCGGGTTTCTCCCTGGCTGGGCCCCTGCCTGTCCGTTTCGATCGGCCTGCTCATGGATGGGGGGATGTCGGTGTGAAGGTCAATCTGCTGCCGAAGCCCTCCTGGGGGAGGCGCCATTTCTTCTGGGGACTTTTGCTCGTGATTTTGTGGATCATGGGGTTCATGGCGGCGGTTCTCTGGCTTTTTGCCTTCCAAGAGGAACGGATTTCCGAGGCGCGGTCCAACCTGGCCCGACTTGCGCCCGTGGAAAAGGAGGTGCGTGAACAAGTACGGGAACGGGATGCGTTCATGAAGGAGCACGGCCCTGCGCTTGCCTATGTGGGGGCGGTGGATCGGCTGGATCGGGAGCGGCTGAAATGGGACGAGGCGATCAGCGCATTGGAGGCATCGCTGCCGCCGTCGGCGGTGGTGTTTGATCTTCAGGTAAAGGGAAGCCGGCTGGACGGGAAGGGGGCGTTCCACACGGTGAACGATGTGGCGTTTTTCACTCAGATGATGGAAGAAAGTGAGTCGGTCGCTTCCTTTGCGGTGGACAGCATCGAGAAGAGTGAAACGGATCCCTCCCTGGAAGTGAAACCGAAAAAGGCGTGGATTGTCCGCTTCCATTTGACCCTGGACAAGCCTGCCCAGAAGGGGGATCTGCCGTGAAAGGGCGCTCCCCGCTGTGGTGGAAATCCGGTCGTTTTCTGGCCTGGACCTGGGTGTTGGGCAGCCTTCTAATCGCCGGTTCTGCCCTGCCCTTTTTGTACGAACAGTGGAGGGAGATTGAGGGACTGTCCGCCAAATTCCAAGCGATGACCTCCTATGTCGATGCCCATCGCGAAAAATTGGAATCGTCGGATCCCGGCGATCCGCCCACCCCTGACGCGCTTTCAATGCTGGCTGACAAGGTTCCTCCGGACCGGGACGTCCCCCGCCTGTTGATTCAGCTTCGGGATGCCGCCGAAGGCGCCGGCGTGAAGTTGAACGCGGTCCACGTCGCCGACAGTCGGGAGGAGCTGGACCGGCAGGCCGCCCAAAAGGAGGAGGAGGATGAGAAGGAATCCGGCGTTAAGGAAAAGCGACCTCCGGAGGGCGCGGCTTCAAAACCTCCGAAGATCGAACACGTGGAATCGGTGTGGTTGGATATTTATCTGACGGCGGATATTCCCGGGCTGAAGGAGTGGTTTCGTCAACTCCACGGGATGACGCGGATCGTCTCCGTCCAGGAATGGGAGCACCGGTTGAAAAGCCGGCCGGGATACGGGAATGCCCGGATCCGGATCCTGGTGTATGCGTATCGGGATCCCGAGCTGAAGGAGTTGCCGTCCAAGGGTCCTCCGGAGATTTCCCGGGAATCGGGAGACCCCATCCGGGTCCGCCCCAAAAAAGAAGAAAAAAAGGAGGACCGCTCCTCCCGCTGAACAGGGGCCGTATCTTTCGGTTCTATCGTTTCTATCAAATCATAGATAAATAATAGAAGCAGATTTGACAAGGAGACGATGGACCGATGGAGACCAGAGGAAATCATGTTCGGCCCGCGTTGGGGAAAGAAAAGACCTCATCCCGCGAGGGAACCCCGGGTTCCGTCCACAAGGGGACGGCCCGTCCGGTCAGCGTTCGCATCCGGGCGGCAGGCCGCGCCGCCGATCGTCCCCGGAAAAGCGAAAGCAACCGGGAGGACGCGTTGCAGCCGGTCGGAGGGGGAAGGAAGCCGTTCGTCGAGGAAAAGGGAATCCTTTCTCCGGCAAACCGCCGGCGCGTCGGGAGTGCAGATTCGGAGATTCACTGGGGAGTTTCGCGTTCCCCCTTTTCCAAGAGGCGGGTCAAGCGTCCGGGATATGCGAAGGGAGGGCGTCAGCCGATGGGGACGGTGCTGCTCTCCGTCGGAGCGGCCCTCGTTTTGGGGACGATCATGGGCTTTTCCGTGATCTCCCTGTTCTTCTCCGACGATCCGGCCCTTTCTCCCCGATCCATCGATTCCCACCTGGAGCGGAATCCGTCACCGGAAGGCGACACGGCTTCTTCAAAGGAGCAGGAATCGGTTTTTTCGTTGGCCGATTTGAACGCGGTGTTGCTCCAGGGGGGGAGCTTTGCGGAAAAGGAGCGGGCGCAGCAGGTGATCCAGTCTCACCGCAGCAAGGGTCGTGCCGGGGTGATGACCGATGCCTCCCCCCACCGCATCTATTTGGGGGTGGCAAAAAACCGGGATGATGCCTTGAAACTGTCGGTCACCTATCAGAAGGAAAACGTGGACGTGTACCTCAAAGATTTAAAGGTGAAGGGAGATCGCGTCCGCCTGTCCAAAGGGACGCTTCAAGCGGTGGAGAAGGATCTTCCGCGGTTCGTGGAGGACGGTCACCGGATCTTTCAAACGCTGGCGGCATCCACGACCACCTTTTTGGGCGGCTCCTCGTCGAGTTTTTCCGATCCAAAACAGCTGGAAGAGGTCCATCGCCGGATGATGGATGCGGGCGCCCGCCTGGAAAAACAGCTTCCCTCCGGAGCCCGTCCCCATCTGCAGGACCTGATGATGGCTGCGGATCAGGCCGTACAAAGCGCCCGGGAAGCGAGCCGGAATCCGAGCGAAGCCCTGGTCTGGCAGACGCAGGAGGGACTGGTCCGGTACGCCTTGGCCTATGAGGCGCTGATTTCCTCGTTAAGGTGAATTGCAGGCCGATGCGCGAAAGGGGCCTCGCCCTTGACTCGATTTGGAACATGTGTTCTAATAAGGCATGACCATTTTTTGATCGACTCGACACATTCCGCCTGTGGCAGCTGGTCAAGGGTGAGGTGAAGGTGTACGGTGCAACCGGAATTGGTATTGGCTTCGCGTTCTCCCCGGCGCAGGGAAATTCTCAGTCGGTTGGGCCTTTCCTTTTCCGTTCAACCCGGGGAGGTGGATGAGGCCGGAGTGACGGGAAAGGATCCCGCTGAGCTGGTTGAACGGCTGGCTCTCTCCAAAGCCCTCGACGTGGCCGGGTCCAGGGAGCGGGCGCTGGTGATCGGTGCGGACACCATCGTCGTTCTGGGCGGTGAAGTACTCGGCAAACCGGCGGATTCGGCGGAAGCGGTCGCCATGCTGGAGCGCCTGCAGGGACGGACGCATCAGGTATACAGCGGATTGGCCGTCGTGGAGGTGGAAGCAGGTTCGACCGTAAGAAAAGCCGTCGGTCACCGGGTCACGGAGGTGACGATGCGGCCGGTGGATCGGGAGGAAATCGAATGGTACGTCGGGACCGGAGAACCGTTGGACAAGGCCGGCGCATACGGGATTCAGGGTTTAGGGGTCCTGCTTGTGGACCGAATTGAAGGCTGTTACACCAATGTGGTTGGAATGTCGGTTCCGCTGCTCCTTCAGTTGACGAAGCAGTTGGGTTACGCTCTGGTTCGCGATTTTCGATTGCCGGACGATGAGGCGTGACATCCGCGGACGGGGCATTCGGGTTTTCCTCATTGACCGGCGAGGGTGAGGGAGGCTGGATGTCGTGAATCCTGGAAAGCAATTGATGATTCGCGACGTGCCCGAGGAGGAACGCCCCCGCGAACGGCTGGTCCAGCTGGGAGCCGAACATTGTTCCAACGCGGAGCTGATCGCGATACTGCTCAGGACCGGCGCTTCCTCGGAATCGGTGATCCACTTGGCCAATCGCGTCCTCTCCAAAGCGGGGGGCATCCGGGGCTTGACGAATACCACCCTGGAGGAGCTCATGGAGATCAGGGGAATCGGAATGGCCAAGGCGGTGCAGCTCCTGGCCGGGATCGAACTGGGGCGGCGCATCTCGCGTGCGATGCCAGAGGAGCGCATGACGATCCGCTCTCCCCGGGATGCGGCGGAGATGGTGATGGACGAGATGCGCTATCTCAAACAGGAGCATTTCGTCTGCCTCTTTCTAGACACCAAAAACCACGTCATCGACAAGGAATGCATTTTTGTCGGAAGCTTGGACACCTCCGTGGTGCATCCGCGGGAGGTGTTTCGCGAAGCCATACGGCGCAGTTCCGCGGGAATCATCTGTGTGCACAATCATCCCAGCGGGGATCCGCATCCGAGTCGGGAGGATATCGATATCACCTACCGGCTGTACGAAGCGGGCGAAATCGTCGGTGTGGAACTGATGGATCACATCATCGTGGGCGACGGCTGTTATTTCAGCCTGAAGGAGAAGGGGATGTTTCCCGGCCTGAATTGATGGCCGGAAGGGTTTCCGAATGTGAAAAGGGTAAGGGAAGGGGGGATCGGGCAATCCGCCGGGGGATTGTTCGGATTCCCCTTCTTTTTGCAGCGGTTTGCAAATTTGCAGGGCGATGCCGAGGCGGGGCATCCAGGAAGGAAAACGATGCCCTTTGACGAAAGAGTAAGAGAAGACGGGGTGACGGCATATGAGCAAACTGGTGAAGCCGGGTGTGACGATCAAAGGAACCAAGGACGGTTTGTTGTTTCTGCTGGACGAAACCCGGCCTTTTTCTGCACTTCTGGATGAGATCCGGCAAAAGCTGGAGCATGTTTCCTCACATATTTGGGATGGACCGGATACGCCGGTGCTGATCAAATTGGGGCGAAGGCAGATTACCCGGGAAGAGGAGAAAGAGCTTCGTCAGGTTTTTTCCATTCGTAAAAATTTAATCGTTCGTTCCATCGAAGCGGAAGGGATGCACTACCTGGCCGATTCAACCCCGGGTATCAAGTTGCTTTGCGGAACGATCCGGTCCGGGCAGGTTCTGGATCACCGCGGTGATTTGCTCTTTCTGGGGGACGTCAATCCCGGGGGTTGTATCCGCTCCACCGGCAGCATCTACGTGCTGGGGGCGCTTCGCGGTTTGGCCCATGCAGGAAGCGAAGGGGATGAATCGGCGATTGTTGCCGCTTCCGTCTTTCGTCCGACCCAACTGCGGATCGCTGATGTGATCTCCCGCCCCCCCGATGAATGGGATGAATCGGAAGTGGGCATGCGTTTTGCCTATTTGTTGGATGCGCAGATCGCCGTCGACTCGGTTCATGATTTGGGTCAGATTCGGCCGGAGCTGGAGTGGAGGGATAAACGCTTTAAATCCCTGTGAGGAGGGAGAAAAGGTGGGGGAGTCGATCGTCGTCACTTCCGGTAAGGGAGGGGTCGGGAAAACGACCACTTCGGCCAATGTCGGCACGGCGTTAGCCCTGGAGGGCAAAAAGGTGTGCCTCGTGGATACGGATATCGGCCTGCGCAACCTGGATGTCCTGCTGGGCTTGGAAAACCGGATCGTATACGACCTGGTGGACGTGATAGAAGGCAATTGCACCCGCCAACAGGCGCTCATCAAGGACAAGCGCTGTGACACGCTGTTTCTCATCCCGGCGGCGCAATCCAAGGACAAGTCGGCCATTTCCTCACAGCAGCTCCGGTCTTTGATCGCCGAATTGAAGGAGGAGTTTGATTACGTCATCATCGACTGCCCCGCCGGGATCGAGCTGGGATTCAAAAATGCCGTATCCGGAGCGGATCAGGCCATCGTCGTGACGACGCCGGAGAGCACCGCCGTCCGGGATGCGGACCGGGTGATCGGCCTGTTGGAGAAGGAGGATGTCGGCAAGCCCAAGTTGATCGTCAACCGCTATCGTCCGCGCCTTGTGAAGGAAGGCGGGATGATGAAGGTGGACGACGTGGTGAACATACTGGCGGTCGATCTGCTCGGAGTGGTTCCCGATGATGAGACCATCATCCGCACCGGCAATCAAGGGGAACCCGCCGTTTTTGAAGCCAAGTGTCCCGCCGGACGGGCCTATCGCAATATTGCCCGTCGCATACAGGGGGAAGTGGTTCCCATGCTGCCGCTGGAGAAGCGGGGCGGCATTTTTTCCAGGTTGAAGCGCTGGCTCGGTTTTGGATGATCGATTTCTTTACATACCCGCTTTCCCTTCGCATATTCGGATGAGACAAGTCATATGTTGATACCGAGAAAATGCTTGGCCACAAGAGGCGGGTGACGGATATGCGAGAATGGGGCCGGGGAATCCGCAAGCGTCGTCAGAGACGGGTTCGGGCGATTCGTGAAGGAAGTCCTTACTTCAGTGGCGGCAACAGATGGAAAGAATGGGAAAAAGACGATCTGTCAGGGTGGGATGTCAAACCGTGGAATCGCCCCGGACCCTGGAACGAGAGGACGAAGAAACGAAATGAAAACCGTTTTTTGATTCAATTGTTTTGTTCCTTTCTCCTTCTGACTGTCACCTATTTGATTTTCCAGTCGAACACGACGGCGGGGCGCCAGGCGCAAGATTTTGTCGCCCAGGTGATGGAACGGGATTTTAATTTTGCCGGAGTCGCAGAGTGGTATGAGCGACAGTTCGCAGGCAGTCCGTCGATCCTTCCCGTTTTCAAGCCAAAATCGGAGAAGGACTCCCGCGGTTCTGCCTCCTGGTCCGCTCCCGTACAAGGGGATGTGATCCGGCCCTTCAGCCGTGACGGCCGGGGAATTGTGATCGCCGCGAGCGGTCCGGGTCCCGTCACTGCTTCCGCCGAGGGGCTGGTCGTGTTCGCGGGTGACCGGGAGGGTTTGGGGAAGACGGTGATTGTTCGCCATCCCGGAGGGAAGGAGACCTGGTACGGATGGTTGGACAAGATTCAGGTGCGGACCGATGATTGGGTGAAGAAGGGACAACCCATCGCAACGATCGGCGAACGGTCGGGACAGTCTTTGTTGTATTTTGCCCTGAGAATAAACGATCGGTTCGCCGATCCGGGGGACGTGATTCCGCTTGAGTAGCCTGCCCTGGCAGGGGATCCGCATCCGGATTCACTTTCTTTTTTGGATTGTCATTTTGTGGTCGGTGTTGACCGGCCGTTTTATCGAAATCGTCACATTGTTCGTGCTGGTGATCATTCACGAACTGGGGCATCTCACCGCAGCCTGGAGCCATGGGTGGAGGGTGACGGCCCTGGAATTGCTTCCCTTTGGCGGCGTTGCCCGCACGGATGAGTGGGGGACGGCCCCGGCTCGCGAGGAGATCGTCGTCGCCCTCGCCGGGCCTTTCCACAACGTGATGATGGTCTTGGCGGGGTTTCTCTTTTACTTTTTCGGCCTGTGGACGGAGGAGTGGACCGCTTTTTTCGTCAAGGGAAACGCGATGCTGGCCGGCTTCAATCTGCTCCCGATCTATCCCCTGGACGGGGGCAGGATTCTGCAGGCCCTCCTCAGCTACGTCCTTCCGTATCGTCGTTGTCTCGACTGGTCCTTCAAGGGGAGTTTGTTTCTTTCGCTCGGATTGCTGTTTCTCGGACTGTTCGGATCGGGCGGGGAAGTGCATCTCAACCTGGTGATCGTCGCTCTCTTTTTGTGCCACGCCAACTGGACGGCGCTGAAGCAGAGAGAATTGCAATACATGCGATTTCTCATCCAGAGGCGGGATCGGCCTCATGACGGCGGCAGGATGATCCGTTTGCCCGTCTCCTCCGAAGACCGGTTGCTCGCGGTGCTGAGGCGTTGGAGAAAGGAGGTTTACCATGTGATGGAGGTGTTTGACCTCCAGGGACGGCACTTGGGATGCATCCCGGAAGAAGTAGTATTGAAGCGATTTTTCGAGGGAGGAAATCCGCGGATGCGGATCGGTGAGCTGCTCGGATAAGGATCCGCCCCTTCGCGGCCCCTTATCACGGGCATTTCCCGTTTTCATCCGGAAGGCCGGTTGTCCCGTCTCTCCGGTTTGACAAAACCGCTGATCTGTGCTACGATTTTCCTCGTGTATCTTTGCTTGCCAACCCGGACAAGCAACCGCTCAGAGCGGGTTTTCAAGGGTTATCCACCCGGCTCTGGCGAGTCTCGATGAAGGAGGTTTAACCGGGGATGTACGCGATCATTGAAACAGGGGGCAAGCAGTACCGCGTACAGGAAGGGGACGTCATTTTCGTCGAAAAACTGTCTGCCCAGGAAGGGGAGACCGTCCGCTTCGACAAGGTGCTGCTGCTCGGAAAAGAAGAGGGAACCGTGATCGGAACCCCGACGGTTGAAGGAGCTTCCGTCACGGGAAAAGTGGAAAAGCACGGAAAAGGAAAGAAGATCACCGTTTTCAAGTTTAAACCGAAAAAGCGGTACAAGCGGACAAAAGGGCATCGCCAGCCCTTCACCAAGGTAAAGATCGAAAAAATCGAGGCTTAATGCGCATGATACGCGTCACCGTTTCCAGGTCGTCCGATCGGCGCATCCGGCGGGTGGTCGTCGAAGGTCACGCCGGATATGCGGATCCCGGAGAGGACATCGTCTGTGCGGCGGTGTCGGGGATTACCCTCGGACTGGTCAATTCGACGGAGCGGCTTCTCGGCGTAAGGGTTCACCAGGCCTCGGATCGGGAAGGGAAGGTGGATTGCCGGGTTCCCGAAGGGGTTTCCCCCGAGCTGGCCGAACGGATCCAGTTGTTGATGGAAGCGATGGTGACGTCGCTGGCCATGGTGGCGGAGGAGTATCCCGATTTCGTTCAGCTGTCGGATTCGATCGGGAAGGGATAAAGGAGGAGGTGGCAGAAATGCTGAAAATGAACTTGCAGTTCTTTGCCCAGAAAAAGGGTGTCGGTTCGACGAAGAACGGCCGTGACAGCATCGCCAAGCGCCTGGGCGTGAAGCGCGGCGACGGACAGTTTGTCACCGCCGGAAGCATTTTGGTCCGTCAACGCGGAACCAAAATTTATCCCGGTTTGGGCGTGGGGCGCGGCGGTGATGACACGCTGTTCGCCAAAGTGGACGGCGTGGTCCGCTTCGAGCGGTTGGGACGCGACCGCAAGCGCGTGAGCGTTTATCCGAAGACGGTGTGATTTCGGCCGTATGAACGAGAGCACCCCGGATTTTCCGGGGTTTTTTTGTATCCCGACTTTAAAGTATAATAATAAAGATTGGGAGTTCTGCTCCCTTCGACAAAATGCGCGAAAGATGGTCGCAGTTTTAATGATGGGATCGTTGATCCATGATAAAATCCGTTCCGTGTGCAAGCTGGAAACCCGGTCGCGGCGGCCCGCCCGTAAAAGTTTCTGAAAAAGGGAGTCGGTGAGGATGACACAAGGATGGTGGGCGTGGTTGAAACCCTTGAGTCCAGCTGTCCTTTGTCTGTTTTTTTCAGCGGTTCAACCTTGGGGGTGGAGGGCCGGGATCGTCCTGGTTTCTTTGGGTATTCTCGCGATGTTGATCGGCGTTCGCCGTCTTTATGAACGGGAACAAGCCCGCTTCCGGATCCGCGAAGCGGAGACCTCCCTTGGCCTGTTGGAGCGGAAGCGGCACGATTGGATGAATCATGTCCAGGTCATCATGGGATATTTGTCGATGAAGCAGATCGATCGCATTCGTCCCTATTTGGAGCAGTTGGTCAAACAGGCCCAACGGGAGCGGCGCCTTTCCCAAGTGAAACATCCTCCCCTGGCTGTCGCCCTGGTCTCGCTGCCGCATCGATTTCCCGAATGGGATTGGGAAGTGGAAATCGGGGAAGGATTTCAATCGATTCCCTCCCTCGAAGCCGAACGGATCTGCCGGATGGTGGAGGAGGCGGCCGAGGAGATGGGGCGCATCGTTCCCCCCGAAGACCGGACGACGGTGCGGTTTCGTTTTGACAAGAGGGAAGACGGGGTGATCTTTTCGGTCCATGTTTCCCGGGCGCGGAAGGTGCTTGCGAAGGGCGATTGGGATCGGCTGAAGAAACGGACTGAATCCTGGCAGGGAAAATTTCAGGTTTCCGACGGGGGCTTCATGGCGGAAATTCCCCTCGAAGGGGGGAGATCCCCCGGAAACCGATTGTTGTCGTGGGGCAGGTGACGGACTGGTGTTTGTCGATTACGTGAAAATTTATGTTCGTGGGGGAGACGGCGGAAACGGTGCGGTCGCCTTTCGCCGTGAAAAATATGTTCCCCAGGGAGGACCCGCGGGGGGTGACGGGGGGCGCGGCGGCGATGTGATTTTCCGCGTGGACGAAGGACTCCGAACCCTGATCGATTTTCGCTACCAGAAACACTTTAAGGCGAAACGGGGGGAACACGGCCGGTCGAAGGGGCAGCACGGCGCCAGTGCCGATCCGTTGGTGGTGAAGGTTCCGCCCGGCACCGTGGTGAAGGATGCTGAAACCGGGGAGATGATCGCGGACCTGACCCGAAAGGGGCAGGAGGTGGTCGTGGCCCGCGGCGGACGCGGAGGAAGGGGAAACATGCGCTTTGCCTCCCCGTCCAATCCGGCGCCGGAAATTGCAGAGAACGGGGAGCCGGGGGAAGAGCGCTGGGTCGAATTGGAACTGAAGGTGCTGGCGGATGTGGGTCTGGTCGGTTATCCCAGCGTCGGAAAATCCACTCTGCTTGCTTCGGTTTCGGCAGCCCGCCCCAAGATCGCCGACTATCACTTCACCACCCTCACTCCCAATTTGGGAGTGGTTGATGTCGGGGACGGACGAAGTTTCGTGATGGCCGATCTGCCGGGGCTGATCGAAGGAGCCCACCAGGGCGTCGGCTTGGGGCATCAGTTCCTGCGCCATGTGGATCGGACGAGGGTGTTGGTCCACGTGGTGGATATGGCCGCCCTGGAAGGAAGGGATCCCTATGAGGATTGGGTGAAGATCAACGAGGAGCTCAGGCAGTACCGGGAGGACCTGGCCCGCCGCCCGCAAATCGTGGCCGCCAACAAGATGGATCTTCCCGATGCCCGTGACAATTTGGACGCGTTTCGCAAAAAAGTGGGGCCGGAAGTGCCCGTTTATCCCATATCGGCTGCGACCCGGGAAGGAGTCAGGGAACTGCTTTTCGCTGTGGCGGATCTGCTGGACCAGCAGCCGGAACAACCCTTGGAAGAGGAATCCGACTCCGGGTACAAGGTGTACCGGAGCCGGGAGCCGGAGGAACCCTTTGTGATCCGTCGGGAAAACGAGGTGTTTATCGTGGAAGGGGAGCGGGTGGAAAGGCTGGTGGCGATGACCAACTTCGCCTACCATGATTCCGTTCGCCGCCTGGCCCGCATCCTGCGGGAAATGGGTATCGAAGAGGCGCTCCGGGAAAAGGGGGCGAAGGAGGGAGACACCGTCCGGATCGGAGGAATGGAATTTGAACTGATGGATTGAGGCTCAGCCGCCGTATCGCTCTATAATGCGGTCCACGGCGGGACCGTAGGATTCCCCGAACAGATTCAGGTGGACCAGCAGGTAATAGAGCTGATACAGCGGCTTTCTCGCGGAATACTCCGGCGGAAGGGGAAAGGCTTCGTTGTAGGCGTCGTAGAACCGGGAGGGGAATCCGCCAAACATCTCCGAAAAGGCGAGATCCACCTCCCGGTCGCCGTAGTAGGCGGCGGGATCGATGAGGCAGGGAACTCCCCCGCTGTCCGCGAGGGCATTCCCGTTCCAAAGGTCGCCGTGCAGGAGCGAGGGACGGAGGTCGGGGCGTTCCAACCATTGATCGAGGCGGTCGCACAACCGGTGAAGGAGCCGGCTGCGCCGCTCGGGCAGAAGCCCGCGCTCGGAGGCCAACCGGATTTGCGGCAGCAGTCGACGCTCCCGGTAGAAATCCGTCCAGCTCCGATACCATCCGTTGGGTTGAGGGAGAATCCCGATGAAATTGTCTTCCCCCAACCCGAAGGCCTCCGCCCGGGTCCGGTGGATTTCCGCCAGGCCGAGCCCCAGTCGTTCCGCCGCGCCACGGGAGGACAAGCCCTGGGTACCGGAATCGATCCATTCCATGAGGATCCATCCCTCCCCGCCCTCCGGAGGATCGTCCCATGCGAGGACGCGCGGAATGCGCACCGTCTTTGCCGCCCGGCCGAGTCGATCGAGTCCCCGGGCTTCTGCGGCAAAAAAGCCGGGAGGCGCATTTTGGTTCCATTTGAAAAAGTAGGTGCCCTTTTCCGTCGTAAGCCGATACGCCCGGCTGATGCTTCCGCCCGACACTCCCGCCGCGTGCCGCAGGGGGCCCGGGTCACCGAACCTTCCGAGCGCTTTTAGGGCTGCCAGCTTCCAATCCTTCGAAGGCAATCAGATACCCTCCCGCTCCCGGATTTTTTGGAGAAGGCCGCGGCATCCCGCTTCCACCAGCTCGTACACTTCCTCAAAATTTCCCGTGTAGTACGGATCCGGAACGTCGGATCGATCCGTATCGGGGATGAAATCGGTCAACAAAAACAAGTCGGCGGACGTTTTTTCCGCCATTCGCCGAAGGGCGGCCATATTGCTGTTGTCCATCGCCACGATGATATCGAAGCGATCCAGGTCTTCGCGGGAGATTTGCCGGGCGCGAATGCCCTCATGGGAAATTCCGTAGGTATCCAGAATTTTTCGGGTTCCCCGGTGAGGGGGTTCGCCTTCGTGCCAGCCGCCGATTCCGGCGGAATCGATGCGGATCTGGTTTTCCAACCCGGCCTCCCGCACCATCTGACGAAAAACGGCTTCCGCCATCGGAGAGCGACAGATATTGCCCAGACAGACGAACAATACGGATATCATGAGCCGGCACTCCTTCTCCGTTGGTATTCACGTTCATTATGATAGCACAACGGAAGGGAAGGGGCTTGGCAAAAATGGCGAAACGCCGACAAGTCCGTATTCAGGTAGTTGAATGTGACGGAAGGGACCGATTTTCCGCGGGATGATCCCTGCTGCATGATCGATGCGGGAAAATCGCGAAACGTTGTGAAACGATTTCCATCCGATGCGAAAGAGGGTGTACCGCGTGGTTTTGCCTGCATGGAAAAGGCGCTCAGAGGCACGCCCCTTTCGGGAGCTTGTCCGCCGCACAAGACCGTTTTTGATGCCGCAGGGAGAAGAGGATTGCGGAGAAGGCGTGATCCCGCCGGTAAGAGAGGAAGAGGAAAAAGATGTTGATCAAGTGGATCATATGTCAAGTGCCCGAAAACCGGAGAGAGGCCTTTTCCCGGGCCCAATGCGCTTGGAAGGCCATCAGGGATGTGGACGGATTATACGGACAATGGGGCGGGTGGAATGTCCATCGCCCCGCTGAAGCGGGCATTCTCGCCCTGTGGCGTGATCGCTCCTCCCATGATGCCTTCATGTCCCAGGTACATGACTCCATTTTTCATGCGACCAAACAGGAGCAGACCTATGAACGCCTTTCCGTCACCCTGCTGGTGGGCATCTCGTCCCTTCCCGGGGAAAGGGAAGCCCTCTGCCGGGCTCTGACCAGCCGGTGGATCCGTGTAAGCGACGACCAACTCTATCCTGGACGGGTCGACTCCGATCGGCATGCGGCTGAAGACTTCGACGGAGACGTGGCTGCGCTGTTTATGGGCCGGACGTTGAACGGGCCGGACCGCTGCCTGTCGTTCACCCTTTTGCGGAGTCGACCCGATCTGAAGTCTGTCCGGGATTCCCGGCTCTTTCGCCTGCAGGAAGAGTGGCTGGTGTAACGAGGTGATGAGCATTGCGGGAGATTCGATTGGCCGGTGGGTTGCTCAATTGTTAAGGGAGAGAAGGAGCCTGCTGGCGGCACTGTCTATGAACCCCCGTATTCATGCCCATCAGGATGACCCCCCGTTGTGGGGTTTTAAAGGCATGTGAGGTGCCTGGATGAGCTGGCGGAAGCAGAGCGTTTGGATTACATTCAGACGCTCTGCCGGATCAGGAAGGCGCAGCGCGAGATGCTCGGCGTTGATCGCGTTTATCATTCTTATTTGAGGATGTCACGCACCATTTTCACACATGGATGGTGCCGCGCTGCGGCTGGATGGATGACTTCAGGCGCTCGGCCGAATCGATTTGCCCCGTACTGCTTTTTGCGCGGAAGAAGCGCAACACGGAAGAGGAGATAAACCGCGTCCTGGAGGTCGAAATTCAGCTTCGGGTTTATTTGAACGGCGCGATTCATGACTGACAAGGTTCTGTGGATGCTTCGCGTTCCGTAATTGGATATATGCCGGTTTCCTCAGCGTACAGGGAGCCGGTTTTTTTGACGTCTGAGACATGGGTGCGGAAGGAACATTGCGTAACTCTCGAGGATGCCCTTGTTGGCAAATCTCGGGGTAACCCGTCAAAGGCCCTGCGGTGATGAGAACAGGTCACCCCTTCTCACCGGACCCGCGCGGCGTCCTTGTCGCCCTCCTTTTCCCGGGGAGCGCTTTCATCGGGAAAGCCGACTCCCTCCACATACATGTTCACTTCCACCACCTTCAGCCCGGTCATGTTGGTGATGGCCCGCTCCACGTTTTTCACCACCTGTTCGTAAATCTCCGGAACGTTCCGGCCGTATTCGACCACCACTTTGAGATCAACGGCCACTTCCGTTTCCCCCAGCTCGACGGTGACTCCCTTCGTCAGGTTTTTTCTCCCCAACCGTTCCGTGAATCCTTCGACAATTCCACCGCTCATGGCCAGAATCCCATCCACCTCGCTGGCGGCGATTCCGGCAATGGTTTCCAGCACTTCCGTCGAAAAGCGAAGCCCACCCTTTTGATTTTTGTCCGCCATGCGATCATCCTTTCCATTTGGTTTTTCATAGATTTCATTCCCCGTTTGCGCGAAGGAGAATCCGACGGCAAAAACCCCCTTGATGCATCGGCCGAGGGGGTTTATAATGTGTCTATTAATAAAAGACATTTGTCTTTCTCAGGGGGATGGTCCATGCCGCATTCGGAAGATCCCTTTTATCTCGTACGGGCCGACGTCTTGCCCGAGGCGATTCAGAAGACGATTGAAGCGAAGAAGATGTTGGAGACAGGGGAAGCGCACACCGTCCAGGAGGCGGTGGAAAAGGTGGGATTAAGCCGCAGTTCCTTCTACAAATACCGGGACAGCGTGTTCCCCTTCAACGCCATGATGAGGGAGAAGATCATCACCCTTTCCCTGACGCTGGAACACCGATCCGGCGTCCTGTCCAGCGTCTTGGGTTATCTGGCTTCATTGGGATGCAACGTGTTGACGATCCATCAGACTATTCCGCTTCAGGGAGTTGCCAATGTGGCTCTCTCCGTGGACACGGCACAGGTGGCGAAAAAATTGACGGAAATTACCGACGGCCTTCAGGAGCTTCCGGGCGTCCGGTCGGCGATTTTGGTCGCCTCCGGCGAGTAAAAGGAAAGAGCGCCCAAAATGGCTGAGTACAACGGGAGTGAGGAGGAACCATCGATCATGTGGAAGGGGATATTGGAGCATTACCGGGACCATCTGCCGATTACGGAACGGACGCCGATCATCTCCCTCCAGGAGGGAAACACGCCCCTCATCCGCGCGGAGACGCTCTCGCAGGAGCTGGACATCGATCTGTACTTCAAAGTGGAAGGGGCCAATCCCACGGGCTCCTTCAAGGACCGGGGAATGGTGGTGGCCATTGCCAAGGCGGTGGAGGAAGGAAGTACCGCGGTGATCTGCGCTTCCACGGGAAACACTTCCGCTTCCGCCGCCGCTTACGCCGCGCGGGTCGGCCTCCGCGCCATCGTGTTGGTTCCCGACGGTCACATTGCCGTGGGCAAGCTGTCCCAGGCGGTCATGTATGGAGCCGAAGTCCTGGCCGTGAAAGGGAACTTCGACCAAGCTCTGGACATCGTCCGCTCGATCAGCGAGGAGCACCCCTTCACGCTGGTCAACTCCATCAACCCATACCGGCTGGAGGGACAAAAAACCGCGGCCTTCGAAGTGTGCGACCGGCTGGGGGAAGCGCCGGACGTGCTGGCCATTCCCGTGGGGAATGCAGGGAACATTTCGGCCTACTGGAAGGGCTTCGTGGAATACCACGAGGCGGGTGTCATCCGCCGGCTGCCGCAAATGTGGGGATTCGAGGCGGAAGGGGCGGCCGCCATCGTTCGGGGCGAACCGATTCCCAATCCGGAGACCGTCGCCACGGCCATCCGCATCGGCAACCCCGCCAGCTGGAAACTGGCCGTCCGGGCGCAACGGGAATCGGGAGGGCGCATCGACAGCGTGTCCGATGAGGAGATTTTGCAGGCTTATCGCCGGCTGGCTCGGGCAGAGGGGATCTTTGCCGAACCCGCCTCCGCCGCGTCCCTTGCCGGTGTGATCAAAATGCGGGAGAAGGGACAGCTTGCCCCCGGCGCCCGGGTAGTGGCCGTATTGACCGGCAACGGCTTGAAGGATCCGTCCACCGCCCTGGAGGCCGTCGCCGTGAAACCCCGCGTCATCCCATGCGATCCGGAGGCCGTGCTCCGGGCGATCTCGGAAAGAGGGATGAGTCATGGCGCCCTTTGATGATTTTGAAGTGGTGGTGCCCGCCAGCACCGCCAACATGGGACCCGGTTTCGATTCCCTGGGGATGGCGTTAAACCTCTTTCTCCGCCTGCGCTTTTCGCATCAGGATCGGATGGAGATCGTCCTCAGGGGCGACCAGTGGAGGGGCGTCCCGACCGACGGCCGAAATTTGGTCATCCACGTTATGCGCGAAGCCTTTCGACGAATGGGGAGAGAGATGCCCCCCTTTCGCCTGGAAATGGAGAGCGGCATCCCGCTGATGCGGGGGCTGGGGTCCAGCGCCGCGGCCGTCGTCGGCGGCTTGTTGGCGGCAAATCATCTGCTGGGTGGTCCGTGGAGTGAAGAAGAGATTTTGCTTCAGGCGACGCGCCGGGAAGGGCATCCGGACAACGCCGCCGCCTCCCTCTTCGGCGGAGTGGTGATCTGTTCCTGGGACGGAGAGCGGGTTTATCACGTTCAGGGTCCTCCCCCTCCCCTGCACGTGGTTACGGCGATTCCTTCCTTTTCCCTCTCCACGGAACAGGCGAGAAGGGTGCTTCCCCGAAACCTTCCCCATTCCCGGGCGGTGTTGGCGAGCAGCCGGGCCAATCTCCTGACGGCGGCACTGCTGACCGGAAGATGGGAGCTGTTGGAGGTGGCGATGGAGGACTGGTTTCATCAACCCTATCGGTTTCCGCTGGTCCCCGGCATGGAAGAGGTGCTGGCGGATTCCCGTCGGCACGGTGCGTTGGGCGTCGCTCTGAGCGGCGCGGGTCCCACCTTGATCGCCTTAACGCGGGAACCGGGACGTGTCGGGCGTTTTATGAAGGAAGTGTTCGCCCGCCACGGGATCTCCGTGCGGATCCTGTCCCTGCTCCCCTTTGCGGAGGGGGCATCTGTACGCTTGACAATCGGAATGGGTCGTAGTAAATTCATGGGAAACACCGAAGGAGTTGAAACATGAAAAGGACGGTTGCATATCTGGGACCGGCAGGGACATTCACCCATGAGGCGACGCGCGCTTTTTTCCCCGAAGATGATGTGGAGCTGGTGGAGTATCCGTCGATTCCCGATGTGTTGGATGCCGTCGACGCCGGGCATTGCCATTACGGCGTCGTCCCGGTGGAAAACGCCATCGAGGGATCGGTGGTCCTCACCCTCGATTGGTTGATCCATCAGGTGGATGTGTTGATCGTCGGGGAATTGGTGTATCCGATCGCACAGTGTTTGCTGGTTCATCCCTTCCAGGCGGGCAGGTCCCCGGAGGAATGGACCCGGGTGATTTCTCATCCCCAGGCGGTGGCTCAGTGTCGACTGTATCTGCGGGAACATCTTCCCGGTGCCGAGGTTTCTTTTGCCGAAAGCACGGCGGAGGCCGCCCGGCAGGTGAAAAGCCGTCCCGACGAGGCGTGGGTGGCCATCGGAACCCGGACGGCGGGGGAACTGTACGGCCTCCATGTGCTGGAGGAGGATGTGCAGGACCATCCGAACAATTTCACCCGTTTCATCGCCGTGGGCAAAGAACCGCTTCCCAAAAGGAACAGGGATCCGGAGCTTCACAAGACGAGCATTCTGGTCACGCTGCCTTCCGACTATCCGGGGGCCCTGCACCAGGTCCTGTCCGCCTTCGCCTGGCGTCAGCTCAACTTGTGCCGGATTGAATCCAGGCCGACCAAAAAGGGGCTGGGCAGCTATCATTTCTTTATCGATGTGGAGAAGGATTGGGACCCGGTTTTAATGGCCGGAGCGGTGGCGGAAATCGAGGTCTTGGGCTGCCACGTGCGTCGGCTGGGCTCCTTTCCCTGTTACCGCGTCTCGCAGGGAGCGAAGCCGATTGTTCGTTGACATTTTGTTGTGACGAGACTATAATGTTCGATAAATGAAATATTGCAATCCTTTTGATAGTCAGGAGGATACCTAGGGTTCCGCTTCGCCGAGGGGCGAAGGACTGGTCCGAGCGGTATCAACACCGTGATCGGTGTACACCGTGGGGAAAAAAGCCTCGTGCGGCAGGTTCTGACTGCTGGTCGGAGTCTGCACGGAAGAGGCTTTTATCATTTTGTGCATATATCGGGGGGAGTGCTGAGCAATGGAAGAGAGAGAAGAGCGATGGGTGTACATCAACGGGAAGTATTTTCGAAAGGATGAGGCGAAAGTTTCCGTTTTTGACCACGGTTTTCTGTATGGAGACGGGGTGTTTGAAGGAATCCGGGTCTACGACGGAAATGTGTTTCGTCTGAAGGAACACCTGGAGCGCCTGTACGATTCGGCCAAATCGATCATGCTGAAGATTCCGATGACCATGGAAGAGATGCAGCAGGCCGTCGTCGATGCGGTCCGCAAAAACGGACTGCGTGATGCGTATATCCGGTTGGTCGTCTCCCGGGGGGCGGGATCCTTGTCGCTGGACCCGGAGAGCTGTTCGGATCCCCAAGTCATCATTATCGTCGATCAGGTTCGCCTCTTCTCCCAGGAGCTGTATGACAACGGACTGCCCATCGTGACCGTTCCGACCCGGCGCAACATCCCGGATGCACTGAATCCAAAAATCAAATCTTTGAATTATCTGAACAATATTCTCGTGAAAATCGAGGCAAACCGAGCCGGCGTGGGGGAAGCTCTGATGCTCAACGAAGACGGATACGTGGCCGAGGGATCGGGGGACAACATCTTCATCGTGAAAAAGGGAGTTCTTTACACTCCTCCGGGATATGTGGGAGCTTTGGAGGGAATCACGCGCAAGGCGATCATGGACCTGGCGGATCAACTGGGATACCCGGTCAAGGAACAGCCCTTCACCCGACACGATGTGTATATTGCCGATGAAGCGTTCCTCACGGGAACGGCCGCCGAAGTGATCGCCGTCGTCGAAGTGGACGGCCGCCAGATCGGTACCGGCAAGCCGGGACCGATCACCCGAAGCTTGTTGGAGGCGTTCCGGAAGTTGGTTCGGGTGGACGGCGTGCAGGTGTATCCGGAGGTGAGCGCTGCGTCGCAGTTGGGATGAAGCTGACGCTGTGGGGTGGGCAAATCATCTGCCGCGGGATGAAGATGCTCTGCCGATGCGGCGGGGCATCGTTTCTCCCGACGGCACTTTACGGGGCTTTCGGCCCTTTTTTGTTATCGGCGTGATTCCATGGCCTGGAGGAGAAGAGGATGAACGTACGACTGTTGGATCCGGAAGATGCGGTGTCCTTTCGGGAGCTGAGGTTGAGAGCGCTGAGAGACCATCCCGATGCCTTTGGTAAGTCCTATGAGGAAGCGGTGAATCTTTCCATCGAGGAAACGGCGGAAAGGCTGAAGCCCTCCCCCGATGCCTTCGTCCTGGGAGCCTTTGATGCGGCGGGGAAGCTGGTGGGAATGGTCGGCTTTTACAGGGAGAAGGGGATGAAGAAGAGGCATAAAGGGGTGATTTGGGGGATGTATTGTCTTCCCGAATGCCGCGGGAAGGGAGTGGGAAAGGCGCTGCTGGCGGAGGCGGTGGAACGGGCCAGGAAGATGAAGGGGCTGGAGCTGATCACGCTACGCGTGGTCGCCTCCAATGACTCCGCCAAGAAGCTGTATTTGTCCGCCGGATTTCGAACATGGGGGAAAGAACCGAGATCGCTGAAAATCGGTTCCCGGTACATGGACCAGGAACTGATGGTGTTGGATTTCGGGTAAAAAGCGGGCGGGAGCGTTTTGCCGAAACGCTCCCGCCTGACGTTTATTCATCGGTGTTTATCAACAGCGTTTCCAGGGTGCGGCGCATCTCCGGAGTCAACGGCCGGCTCCGCTGCTCCCGGTAATCGAAGTGGACCAGCACCGCCCGACCGACGGCGACCAGTTTTCCGCTGTCCCGGTCCGTGATCCGGTGAAGGACGGTAAAACTGCTGTTCCCGATTCGCTCGATTTCCGTGGTGATCCGGAGCCATTGGGCGAAGGAGGACTGCGCCTTGTATTCACAACTGGTGGAAGCCACGATCAGTTTCCAATTTTTCACGTCCATCTCGGGATCGAGCATCCGGAACAGCTCCGTCCGGGCTGTCTCCATATACGTGTAATAGACGGCGTTGTTCACGTGGCCCAGCGCGTCGCATTCGTTGAAGCGGACCTGCAGCGTCGTAACCAGCGGCATTTCGGTTCCTCCCCATCGTCGTATTTTTCTTCCTCATTGTAATGGAAAGAGAGCTTTTTTTCACGAAAGGGGCCTGGTCCTGTTCCGGCTGCCCCCATTCGAAGGAAAAAGCGGCATCAGGAGGAGAAGGCCCGTCGATTCCGTTGGCTGCGGGTAACAAAGGGAATCCCTCCGTCGCCCGGCGAGGGATGCGAGTTATGCCAACACGTCCCGCCGGACGAACACGGTGAAGGCGATGATCAGGCCGGCCGCCGACCAGAGGGATAGGACGGACAGGGAGAAGGGAAGGCTCATGCCTTCAATCAGGATCGGTGCGCCGGACAAGTAATCGGTCAGCTTAAGGTTGGTAAAGGCCAAATATTTGAGGGATGTCCATGAAGGAGCGAGCTGTACCAGCAGGCTGCCCGCGATCAGGGCCGCCAGCATGATGCCCATGCTGGCGGCGGTGCTGCGAACGAGCACGGAGACCATGAAGGAGAGAGTGGCCACCGCCGTACAGGTGAACCATGCCAGCCCCAGGGCCATCAGGATGTATTTCCACTGGGGGACCAGATGAACGAAATCGGTGATGACATGTTCGCCTTTCATTTGGAATCCCGTCAACACCGGCATGCCCCATCCCCCGTATCCGAACACGGTTCCGGAGATGAGATAGGCCAATATGCCGGTGAGCAGCAAAATCAGGGAAATGACCAGCAGCAGGGCGACATATTTGCTGAGCAATATCTTCCATCGCCGTACCGGTCTGGCGAGTAGGAGTTTGATCGTCCCTTGACCGTATTCGGAGGATACGATGTCGGAGGCCACGACCACCACCAGTAAGGGAAGGAAGAGGGAGATGGACTCCTCGATGAACTTCCGGACAAAGGTGGGGCCTCCGGGGGCCGAGGGATTGATGTCGTGATCCAAATAGTACTGCTGCACTTGGATGCGCAGGCGCATGAACTCTTTCCATTCTTCCGGAACCCGGTTGGAGGCCAGGCGATTCTGCGTGTCGACGATTTGTTGTTGCAGGAGGGCCCGCCAATCGGAGGTACCCATCTGTTCCGTGGTGGTTTTGTAGGTTCGATATTGGGCGTACGTGAACACGGGAATCAGGACGAGCAGGATGAGAAAGATCACGAGCATGCGCCGTTTTCGAACCAATTTTAGCAATTCGTTGTAGACCAGACCGGTGAAATTACGCAATGGGATCGCCCTCCGTCATCTGCAGGAAGATATCTTCAAGCGTTTTCCTCCGCCGGTGGATTCCGGACACGAGGATGCCCGCATCCACCATCATGCGGACGGTTTCCCCGATGCGCTCCTCCGGGAGCTGCGAAGAGATGTGGTTTTCCCTTCTCTCCACGTTGGAGACGTACGGGAGATCGTTCAGAAGTTCCGCTCCGCGCTCTGGAGGATCCAACGTCCATTCGACGACCAGGGAGTCCCCGTCGACCAGGCGGTCGACGCGGTCGGTTTTGAGCAGCCGCCCCCGGCTGATGATCGCCACGCGGTCGCACATCAGCTGGACTTCATGCAGGATGTGGCTGGAGATGAAAACTCCGATTCCTTCTCCGCGGGCCAGTTTTCGGATGAAATCCCGGAGCTCCCGAATGCCTGCGGGATCCAGGCCGTTGGTCGGTTCGTCCAAAATCAGCAGTTTCGGCCGGCCGAGGAGGGCTTGGGCGATGCCCAATCGCTGCCGCATGCCGAGGGAGTAGGTTTTCACCTTGTCATCAATGCGCTTTTCCAATTCCACCAGGCGAATCACTTCATCAATCCGTTCCGGCGGGATGTCTCCCGCCATGCGGGCGAAATGCTCCAGGTTTTCCCTGCCGGACAAGAAGGCGTACATTTCGGGATTTTCCACGATGCAGCCCACATGGCGTATGGCCTTGAGGAAGTCCCTTTGGAGGTTGTGGCCGGCAATATGTACGGTTCCCCCGGTGGGGCGGATCAGGCCGACCAGCATGCGGATGGTCGTCGTTTTTCCCGCGCCGTTCGGCCCCAAAAAACCGAAGATTTCCCCCGGAAACACATCGAACTGGATGTCTTTTACAATTTCCCTGCCACCAATTCGCTTACACAAACTTTTCACCGACAAAACCGGTTCGCGCTGGGCCATGTGCGGTCATCTCCCCTTTTCCGGTTCTCCCATGGCATGGAGAAGGCGTTCGGCCATCTTCCGGTATCCCGCTTGGTTGGGATGAAAGTGGTCGCTGTACAAGTATCGCGACGGATCGAGTTGAAACAGGTCGAAGGTGGGGACCACCACAACCCGGGAGAATTGACGGGAGACTTCGGTGATCGTCTCGTTCCACTCCATCACCAGCCGGGAGGTTTCCCCCTGTCCCGAAAGATCACCGAAGGGATTGTACAATCCGTAGATAAAGATGGGGGCTTCACCGTTCAGTTCCCGAATCTCCCTCATGATGCGGGACAGATTCTTCCTGTAAGACGTCCTTCCTTCATCAATGGCCACCCGGTCCACCTGTTCCGGGCCCCCGCTGGCCCGGAAGAGGTCGTTGCCGCCGATGGTGATGGTGATCCAGGTGGCGCGCTTCAACAGTTGCCGCACTTCCGGCTGTCGGATCTGTTTGGCCAGATCGGCGGAGGTTTGTCCGTTGATTCCGAGATTCACCGCGGAGACCCGATCACCGTAAATTTTTTTCATCGCTTCGTAGACCAGCCCCACATATCCCTTCCCCGACATGTCCCCGGTTCCCCGGGTGAGGGAATCCCCCAGGCTGACAAGCACCTTGTTTTCTTTCTCGGAAAATCTTTCTTCCGGTGTGCCGGATGTGGGTTTCGGAGCGGGCGGGGCGGGATGGGTAAAGTCGATGACAGCCAGTGCAAAACCGGCTGCCAGAAGGATGAAGGAGAGGAGTGCCGCTGCGCCGACTGCGGTCCACAAGGGTTGTCCTTTGATCGTCAAAACCATCACCTTTTCCGCTAGAAGTGCGACTACTGCCTACGATATCCGGATTGGCAAAGATCGTCAACCGTCCGACGAACTTCCGAAAAGAAGGGAGCAATTCATCCATGGGCGCATATGTATGGTAATGATCATCGCTATTTCGTGGAGGGGAGTTCACCGTGAAAATTCATATCGTGCAACCGGGAGAAACCCTTGAAAGCGTCGCCGAGCGATACGGCATATCCGTCGAGAAATTGCTCCAAGCCAATGAATTGAATGAATCGGATACTCTGGAGGCGGGAATGAAAGTGCGCATTCCCACGGGGCGAGTGCCCGTGACACAGCAAACGGCCGAACCGGCGGGGGAGCGGCCGAAACCTCGGCCCGAGCCTCCGAAACACCGGCCCGAGCCCCCGAAACACCGGCCCGAGTCTCCGAAGCACAGACCCGAGCCGCCGAAAATGGAGCCCCAACCGCCCAAGAAAGAACCCAGACCGCCGAAAAGAGAGCACAGGCCGCCGAAGAAGGAGTATCCGTATCCAAATCCGTATCCATCGCCCTGGATGTCTCCCGACAGAAGCCCGTGGCGGGAAAGTCCCCCGCGTTGGAGGAGTCCGGAATACTGGGAGACCCCCCGCCGTTATCCCTACCCGTTGGATGAGCGGTATCCGGAGCCGGATTATCCCCGTTACCCTGAGCGCCGTCACCCCGGATACCCGGAACCGCACAAGCCGATGATTCCTCCCATGCTTCATCCAGTATATCCGTGGAACCCCTGTTGTTATCCTTGCATGCCCTTTCCGATGATGCCGATGCCGTATCCGATGATGCCCGGACCGCACATGTATCCTCCGATGGTGCCCTACAGGGGAATGGAGGGCGAATCCGTTTGGTATGACTCGATGGATTCCTCCTGGGAGGGGTCGGTGAGAACCTACGAGGACGAAGAGGGCAGTTCTGCGACCGACATGTGGGAATCCCAGGAAAACTAGCTGAACCGTGAAGGAAGCGAGGCGATTGTGGGGGAGGGAGAGGGATGAACCCGAATCACGTTCCCGAATGGGAACAGATATTGGGGATTCCCGTCAACGATTTTTTCCCCTTCCGGAGGAATGTGCGACTGATTACGCCGGCGGGGGATTGGGTGGTGAAGCCGGTCCGTGACCCGGTCCAATTGCGTTGGTGGATGTCCGTCGACCGGGAATTGCGGTTTCGCGGATTTCACGCCATGCCGCCGATTTACACGGACGGCAGCCGATGGGTGATCACGCCGGCGATTGACGGGTTTCCGGCGAACTATCGGAACAGGAAACAGGTCCGCAGGGCGGCGCGCCTTCTGGCCGTATTTCATCGCCTGGGGCGCGGACTGGCGACTCCCCCTTTTCATCGGAGAAGAGACCAATTCCTTCACAGGTTGGAAGCGCGGCTGTCCGAATTCGGCCGCCTGCTGAAAACTTCCGAGGGGATCGAAGGGGAGATCGGCGAACTGCTTCGGATTTACGGAAGGATGTACTTTCGATACGGTTTGGAAGCGCGGAGACAACTCGCCGGCTATCCCCTCTCCCGATTATTGGAACGGGAGCGGCGTGCCCGATGTGTCGTTCATCAAGACTTGGCCAGCCACAATTGGCTGTTGGACCGAGGGGGAAACCTCTGGCTCATCGATTTTGAAACGGCGGATTACGACTGGCAGTTGGGCGACCTGTGGCAACTGCTTTCCCGGGTGTTGCCGGAACAGGATTGGAGCCGATCCGTTTGGGACGAGGTGATTGCGGCCTATGGGGAGATTCGCCCTCTCTCCTCCTTGGAGCTGTCGATTCTGAAGAAGATGCTCGGGTTCCCCAATGAGTTCTTTCGGGAAGCCCTGGGGGTGCTCAAAGGGAAAAGGGGATACCATCCCGAGGTGGTCATTCCGTATCTGAAACGGATCGGGGAATCGACGGACAAGTGGAGACGTTTTTTGAGAATGATCCGCTGACGCGCGACGGCGAATGTTGACGCCTTTTCACCCGCCGGCGATCGGAGGGGCTGCTGCCGGTTGTCTTCCACCTGGAAGCTCCGCGGAGCGCCCCTTTTTTATTGGAAGGGAAGTAAATCCTGCAACTGGTGAGGGAATCGGGCTTGTGTTAAGATGGGGAAAGAACGGGATCGAGCATGGAAAATTGCTGGGAGGCAGCGGGAATGAGAGTGGGACTGGCCCAAATCCGTCCGGTATTGGGGCGGGTGGAAGAGAATTTGAAACTGCACCGGGAGATGATCCGCCGCGCCGAATCCGAGCGGGTGGATTTGCTGGTGTTTCCCGAATTGAGTCTGACGGGATACTCTTTGAAGGATTTGACCCTGGATGTGGCCCGCACCCTCCGGGATGAATCGATTCGGCGGCTGGTGGGTGAGTCGGGACGCATCGATTTGGTGTTCGGTTTGGTCGAGGAAGGACCGGGACATCTGTTTTACAACGCGGCGGTTTATGCGAGCGAAGGAAAGATTCGGCACGTCCACCGCAAGGTGTACCTGCCCACCTACGGGATGTTTGAGGAGGCCCGCCATTTTGCCCGCGGTCGTTCCTTTCGCAGTTTTGAGACGCGGTTCGGCCGCATGGGCCTTCTGATCTGCGAGGATGCCTGGCACCCTTCTGCGCCCTATTTGCTGGTTCAGGACGGGGCGGAATTTCTCCTCGTCCTTTCCAACGCTCCCGCAAAGGGGATGGGGGCACGGGGAATGTCCGCCGAAGAAACCTGGTACGGCCTGTTGACCAACCATTCCCTGCTCCACGGAACGATTACCTTCTATACCAACCGGGTGGGGACGGAAGACGGAATCACCTTTTTCGGCGGGTCGGCGGCGATCGATCCTTTCGGGCGGATTCTCGCGCGGGGAGAGCGGTTTGAACCCCAACTGGTAATGATCGATGTGAATCCGGAGGACGTGCGCCTTGCCCGATATCAGATGCCGATGCTGCGGGATGAAGATCTTGAGCTGACCGCCCGGGAGATCGAACGGATCGTGAAGCGGCGGTCCGAAGGGAGGGAACTCCCGTGAATCCGGTGGAGGAGATGCTTGCCCAGGCGCCCTATTTGCGGTTGGATGCGGAGCTGACCGTGGAACTGCTTACCCGCGCCCTTCGGGAGGAGGTGGAGAAGACCGGTTTCCGGAAGGTGATTCTCGGGGTTTCCGGCGGAATTGATTCGGCTTTGGCCCTGTTTCTGTGTGCCAGGGCGTTCGGGCCGGAGGGCGTGTTGGCCGTCTGCATGCCGTACCGGGAAAGCAGCCCCGACAGCCTGAAGGATGCCCGGGAGGCCGTCGAAGCCGTCGGGGTGGAGTCGGTTACCGTTGACATCACGCCGCAGATCGATGCGTATTTCGCGGGATTTCCCGATGCTTCCCCGCTGCGCAGGGGAAACAAGATGGCCCGGGAGCGGATGAGCATCCTGTACGATTTGTCGGCGGAGCATCAAGCCTTGGTGATCGGAACGAGCAATAAAACCGAGTTGCTCCTGGGTTACGGGACCCAGCACGGGGATATGGCGTCCGCCGTCAATCCCCTGGGGGATCTGTACAAAACCCAGGTCCGTCAGCTGTCGGCCCACCTGGAGGTTCCGGAATCGATCCTGAAAAAACCGCCCAGCGCCGATCTGTGGCCGGACCAGACGGACGAGGCGGAATTGGGCTTCTCTTATCTGGAGGTGGACCGTCTTCTCCATTTCATGGTCGACCGCCGTTATTCGCGGGAACGGTTGGTCCGCCGGGGGTTTGATCCGGAGCTGGTCGACCGGGTGCATCGGCGGGTCGTCGCCAACCAGTACAAGCGGAGGTTGCCGGTGATCCTCAAGGTGAGCGGGCGGACCATCGGCGCCGATTTTCGCTATCCGCGGGATTGGGGGTTGTAAAACTCCCGTGGTACTATAGAGAAGGACTTTTTTGGGTTGAGGAGTGAGGCAGATGGCTGGTCATTCCAAATGGAAAAACATTCAGCATCGAAAAGGGCGTCAGGATGCGCTGAGGGGAAAACTGTTCGCCAAGTTGGCGCGGGAAATTTTCGTCGCCGCTCGGGAAGGGGGCGGCAACCCCGACAACAATCAGAAGTTGCGGTTGGCCATCGCCAAGGCGAAGTCACAAAATATGCCGAATGATAATATAGAGAGGGCCATCAAAAAGGCGACCGGCGAAGACGGAGGGAAAGCCTATGAGCGGGTGACCTACGAGGGATACGGCCCGGGAGGAGTTGCGGTGATGGTGGAGGCCTTGACGGACAATCGGAACCGCACCGCCGCCGACATGCGATACATTTTCTCCAAAAAGGGCGGGAGCCTTGGGGAAGCCGGTTGTGTGGCCTGGATGTTTGACCGCAAGGGGCTTCTCACCATCAATCGGAACAGCACCGATAAAGATGAAGATGAAGTGCTGATGATCGCCCTGGAAGCCGGATCGGAAGACTTCCAGGTCTCCGGGGATTCCTTCGAGATCACCACCGCTCCCGAGGATTTCGAAACCGTAAAAAATGCCCTGGAGGAAATGGGCTTCACCTTCACGACGGCAGAGGTGACGATGATTCCCCAAAACACGGTCTCTCTGACCGGGGAGAACGCATCGAAGATGCTCGCCCTCATCGAAGCCCTGGAGGAACACGATGACGTGCAAAACATCCATTCCAACTTCGACATCGACGAGGAGGAAATGGAGAAGCTCAGCCAGGAGGCGTGAAGATAAAGAGGGGTTCATCGGGAACCGACCCGATGAACCTTCTTTTTCGGCGGGGCATCACTTTTTCGGCGGCTGTACGGTGAAGAAAGGGAGCTGTTCAACGCCGACCATCCGGGCGTAGACAAACAGTTGCCCCTTGTGGTGGATTTCGTGATCCCGCATCGTGATCAACCAATGTTCCCCGGTGGCGCGATAGGGTCCCCAGGGGATGGTTTGATCCAGGTGACGGTCAGTCAAGGCGTTGAAGTCGGATTTGGTTTTTTCGGTATGCTCGCTTACCAGGCGCCGGACATCCTCCATCGTTTCGAAGGAAGGAGGTTCGGATGGTTGCGGAAATTCCCCGTCTTTGACAGCCTGTACGAACATGCTTGAGGAGGTGGCGATATGGACCGCCAGGGCGCCGAGGGAAAAGGCTTCCTTCCAGGGTTTGTAATGCATGTGTTCGTTGCCGATCGCCTGCAACAATTCGTGAAGCACCGTGCGGTGACGAAGCCATTGCTGAAGCAGTGAATCCGCTCTGCTCATCGGTCCGCTCCTTTCTTTGGATGGTTTACGGGAGATCCCTAAAAAATCACCGTGGAAAAATTTTCAATCCATTTAAGAATAGCTCTGAAATCACGGCTTGTCAACTTGCCCGGATGTTCCGGGGCGTCGATTTCGTGGAGATGTGAAGGGCGATTGCCTGCCACCGTGAGCAGAGCCGAAGCGCTCACCTGTCTGATGGGAGTTGGCCGGCGGCGAGGACCGGAGATGAGCGACGGCAAATGCGTTCTTACGGGCTGAAAAATAGGAGAAATGTAGTAGAATAATAGAATATGAGGCCAGCCTTTTAATGCAACACAACAGACTTTGCCACCCCGCGGAAGGGGAGGAACCGATTTTCACACGACTGATATATATAAACAAAGCGGGAGAGGAGAGAAGACCTGTGAGGAAGGGCGTTTGGGCGATGGTTTTTCTGTTGTGTTGGTGGGTGATCGGCCCCGTGCCCTTGGAGAATCAGACTGTGGATGGTTCACAGCCCGGGGTTGATCATCGGGAGGTTCTCGAGAAGAAATTAAAACGGCTGGATTCACAAACTGCGGTTTTAGGAGCGGAGCCCGCGGCCGAGCAAACCGAGGTTTTTGGAATGAAGTCTTCAGCCGAAAAGAAGAAGAACGAAGCGGAAAAGAAGAAGATCGTAGCCGAAAAACAGAAGAGTGAAAAGGCGGAACCAAAGCGGCAAAGGGAGCCCGAAAAAAAGAAATCCGCGGATACCCCCGACCGCCGAACGGATGACGGGAAGCGTTCCGTTCTATACTTTCACGGGCCGAGGGACAAAAAGAGAGTTGCCCTTACCTTTGATGACGGTCCGGATTGGAGGTATACGTCCCGCATTTTGGACATTCTGAAGCGGGAGAAGGTGCGGGCCACCTTTTTCCTCGTGGGGAGGATGGCGGAGCAGCGTCCCGATCTGGTTCGCCGGATGGTAAGGGAAGGGCATGTGGTGGCGAACCATTCGTGGAACCATCCCAATTTGGCCCGATTGGATTCAAGCCGGGTGAGGCGGGAAGTGGACAGGACCAACCGGGTGATTTCGGAGATTACGGGAAGGTCGCCGAAGTTGTTCCGGGCTCCCTACGGGAGTCTGGACCGGCGCGTGGAGCGGCTGATCCGCCAAAGGGGCATGATCATCGTCCATTGGAATGTGGACACGAGGGATTGGGACGGGAGATCTTCCGATCGGATCATCCGAACGGTGCGACAGCAGGCCGGGCCGGGTTCCGTCATTCTACAGCACACCGCCGGTAGGAATCTGGAGAACACGGTGCAGGCCCTTCCCCGGATAATCGCCGACCTGAAAAAGCGGGGCTATGAGATGGTCACCGTGCCTGAACTGCTGAAGGTTCCCGCCTACGAGGAAGATGAGGGAAAACGCGAATCCCTCGGAGCGGTTCGGTAGAGATTCGTGGAGGTTCCCCCCGTGGTTCGAGGAAAAATGTGCTATAATCGTAGAGAGAATGCGCGTTCGCACTCAAGGAGGAAACAGTGTGAAAATCATCGGGATCGATCCCGGCATCGCCATCGTGGGTTACGGCGTGTTGGAGCAGCGGGGAAATCGCTTGATTCCCCTCGATTACGGCTGCATCCGGACGGAGGCGGGCCTGTCCGTACCGGCCCGTTTGAAGCGGATTTACGATGAGGCGCGGTGCCTTTTTCGGGAATACGGTCCGGACGTAGTGGCGGTGGAGAAGCTTTTCTTCAATCGAAATGTGACCACCGCCTTTACGGTCGGACAGGCGAGGGGCGTCCTCTTGCTGGCATCCGAGGAAGCCGGGGTGCCGGTGACCGAATATACGCCGCTGCAGGTGAAAATGGCCGTCGTGGGATACGGCCAGGCGGAAAAGCGGCAGGTGCAGGAGATGGTACGCCTGCTTCTGTCCCTGTCCGAGGTCCCGAAGCCGGACGATGCGGCGGATGCCTTGGCCATCGCCATCTGCCAGGCCCATTCGACCGGGTTGGAGCGCTTGGAAAGGGGAGGATGGGCGTGATCGAATTTGTGGAAGGCGAGGTGGCCTGGACCGGTCCGAATTACCTGGTGATCAAGGAAGGGGGAATCGGTTACCGGGTGGTATGCCCCCGCCCCTACCTCTGGGATGAGGGGAAACGCGTCCGCCTTTACACGCATCCGGTTATCCGGGAGGATGGCTGGACGCTGTACGGCTTTCCCGACCGGGTCGAACGGGATCTGTTCTCCATGCTGTTGGAGGTGTCGGGGATCGGGCCCAAGGCGGGAATGGCCATCCTTGCCCGGGGGACGGTGGGTGAGGTGGTGAGCGCCATCCGGGGGGAGGACCTCCATTTTCTGACCCGCCTTCCGGGCATCGGGAAGAAGACGGCCCAACGCATTGTTCTCGACTTGAAGGACAAGCTGAAGGATTTCGACGTTCCCGTCGTCCAGGAGGATGTCTCTCCGACCGGCCCGCAATGGATCGCATCCGGGACCGCCGGGGAGGCGATTGAAGCCCTGATGGCCCTGGGATATAATGAGAAGGAAGCGAGCCAGGCGGTTCGGGAAGCCCGGAAGCTGATGGGAGACGCCGAACCGGCCCTTGATGATTGGATCCGTCAGGCGCTCCAGGTATCCGCCAAACGACCGGGAGGGGGGGGGTAACGTGGAGGAACGGATCATCTCCGCCCGTCAATCGGCGGAAGACGCGATGGAGGTCAGCCTGCGCCCCCGGTATCTGCATGAGTATATCGGTCAATCCCGGGTGAAGGAAAACCTGAAGGTGTACATAGAAGCGGCCAAGATGCGGAGGGAGGCCTTGGATCACGTCCTTCTGCACGGTCCCCCGGGGCTGGGGAAGACGACCTTGTCCACCATCATCGCCAATGAATTGGGCGTTCAGATCCGGACCACTTCCGGCCCGGCCATTGAGCGCCCCGGGGATTTGGCGGCCATTTTGACCAATCTGCAGCCGGGGGACCTGCTGTTTATCGACGAGATTCATCGCCTGAACCGTTCGGTGGAAGAGGTTTTGTATCCGGCGATGGAGGATTTTGCTCTGGATATCGTCATCGGCAAGGGGCCCAGCGCCCGATCGATCCGCCTGGATTTGCCTCCCTTCACCCTGGTGGGAGCGACGACCCGGGCGGGGTCTCTTTCCTCCCCCCTCAGGGATCGGTTCGGAGTGGTGTGCCGCCTGGAATATTACACGGTGGAGGAGCTGACGCAGATCGTCCGCAGAACCGCCGAGCTGCTCGGGATGTCCATTCGGACGGAAGGCGCCCGGGAAATCGCGGTGCGGTCCAGGGGCACCCCCCGCGTGGCCAACCGGTTGCTCAAACGGGTTCGCGATTTCGTTCAGGTGAGAGGGGCCGGCGTGATCACCCTGGAGGCGGCCCGGGACGCATTGGACCGGATCCAAGTGGACAAAATGGGATTGGACCAGGTGGACCACAAGCTGTTGATGTCCATCATGGAAAAATTCCGCGGCGGCCCGGTCGGACTGGAGACGATTGCCGCCACGATCGGGGAGGAAGCCCAGACGGTGGAGGACGTGTATGAACCGTACCTGATGCAGATCGGCTTTCTGGAAAGAACTCCCCGCGGGCGCGTGGTCACCCCCCGTTGTTATCAACATTTCGGGATGGAGATGCCACGATGAATCAGTTTCCGAAATTCCTGATCGTCACCGGAGTGGTCCTCGTGGTGATCGGCTTGCTGTGGCAGGTGGGCGGCCGTTGGTTTCATCTCGGTCGCCTGCCGGGGGACATCGTGATCGAAAAGGAAAACTTTCGTTTCTATTTTCCCATCGTCACAAGCATTCTTTTGAGCTTCGTGCTCTCACTGGTGCTCTATCTGCTCCGTTTTTTCCGGTAAACGGGTGGTATCCCGTAAAGTTTTGCGGATGACTGCCTGGTGGGCGGCACCTGCCGACCGATATCGCTTTCGGGGGCGGTCTTTTTGTTTGCCCTCGATGACGGGAAGAGGTTGAATGCATGGATGTGTCAGAGTTCGATTTTCATCTGCCCGAGGAGCTGATCGCCCAATCGCCGCCGCCCCGCCGCGCCGACTCCCGACTGATGGTGCTTGATCGGGAGACCGGGGAGCTGGAACACCGGCGCTTTTCCGATCTGACGGAATACCTGCGGCCGGGGGACGTGTTGGTTATCAACGATACCCGCGTCCGGCCCGCCCGGCTGATCGGAATGAAAAAGGAGACCGGCGGCCGCGTCGAGATTCTGCTGCTGAAGCCGCTGGGAGAGGATCGCTGGGAGGTTTTGGCCAAGCCGGCCCGGCGGCTGAAACCGGGGAGCACCATCCTGTTCGGAAACGGGGAGCTTCAGGCGGTGGTGGAAGGGGAATCCGGCGTGGCGGGAGGGCGTATCGTCCGGCTCGCCTACGAGGCGGAGGATTTGGAGGCGCTGCTGGAGCGGCTCGGGGAAATGCCGCTTCCCCCCTATATTCGGAAGCGCCTCGAGGATCCTGAGCGCTATCAAACGGTTTACGCGCGGGCGGTGGGTTCGGCAGCGGCTCCGACGGCCGGTTTGCATTTTACACCGGAACTTCTGGAGGAAATCCGAGACAAAGGAGTGGACATCGCTTCGGTCACCCTGCACGTGGGACTGGGGACTTTTCGTCCCGTCACCGCCGAACGGGTGGAGGAACACCGGATGCATGCGGAATACTACGAGGTGGGCGAAGCGGCCGCGGAAAGGATTCGATCGGCCCGAAAGCGGGGCGGCCGCGTGGTGGCGGTTGGAACCACTTCGGTTCGCACCCTGGAAACCGTGGCCGGATTGCACGGGGAGATCGTTCCGGCCAAGGGCTGGACCGATATCTTCATTTATCCGGGGTATCGGTTTCGGGCGGTGGATGCGCTGATCACCAACTTTCACCTTCCCCGTTCCACGCTGCTCATGCTGGTGAGCGCTTTCGCCTCTCGGCGGCAGATCCTCGCCGCCTATGAAGAGGCGGTGAATCAAAGGTATCGTTTTTTCAGCTTTGGGGATGCCATGCTGATTCTTTAGCGCGATGGTGTCCAAAATGTTGTTGAACAGGTTTAACCCGATTGGGTTGTAAGGTATAATGGTACAAGCGGGAGGCGCGGTTCTTGGCTGTTCGATACGAATTGATCAAGGTATGCAAGCAATCGGGAGCCCGCTTGGGGCGGCTCCACACCCCTCACGGAACCTTTGAAACCCCGATGTTCATGCCGGTGGGCACCCAAGCCACCGTCAAGACGATGAGCCCGGAGGAGCTGAAGGAGATCGGGAGCGGGGTTATCCTGGCCAACACGTACCATCTGTACCTCCGCCCGGGGCACGAAGTCGTGCGGGAGGCGGGGGGGTTGCACCGCTTCATGAACTGGAACCGCGGAATCCTGACCGACAGCGGAGGATTCCAGGTGTTCAGCCTCAGCACGCTCCGGAAGATTACGGAAGAAGGGGTTTCGTTCCGATCGCACATCAGCGGTGAACCGCTGTTTCTAAGCCCCGAGAAGTCGATTGAGGTCCAAAACGCCTTGGGGGCCGATATCATCATGGCTTTTGATGAATGTCCGCCCTTTCCGGCGGAGCGGGAATACGTCCGGGCTTCCCTGGAGAGGACCACCCGCTGGGCCGAGCGCTGTCTGAGGGCTCACCGCCGCCCGGAGGACCAGGCTCTTTTTGGGATCGTTCAGGGCGGGATGTATCGGGATCTTCGGGAGCAAAGCGCCGCGCAACTGGTCGCGATGGATTTTCCGGGATATGCCGTGGGCGGATTGAGCGTGGGGGAACCCAAAGAATTGATGTACGAGATCCTCTCCCACACCACGCCGCTGCTCCCGGCCGGGAAGCCCCGCTATCTGATGGGGGTGGGATCTCCCGACGCCCTGATCGAGGGGGTCATCCGCGGAATCGATATGTTTGACTGCGTTCTCCCCACCCGGATCGCCCGAAACGGCACCACCATGACCAGCCAGGGGCGATTGGTGGTGAGAAACGCGCGATACGCCCGGGATTTTTCGCCCTTGGACCCGGAGTGCGATTGCTATACGTGTCGCCATTACACACGGGCCTATATCCGCCATCTCATCAAAGCCGACGAAACCTTCGGCCTCCGTTTGACCACGTATCACAATCTCTATTTTTTGACCCGTTTGATGGAGCGGGTCCGGGAAGCGATCCGGGAGGATCGACTGCTCGACTTTCGGGATCAGTTTTTCGCGAAATATTACGGCGGTGATCAGGTCAAGGCCTTCTGAAGATGAGATTTCCACCTATAAGTGTTCCAGAAGAATCATGAAAAGGAGGAAGTCCCTTGAATAACGCATTTTTGGCCCAGTTGCTTCCTTTTATCTTGGTGCTGGTCGTGTTTTGGTTTCTTCTGATTCGTCCCCAGCAGAAGAGGCAGAAGGAAAGGAACGCCATGCTGCAATCCCTGAAGAAGGGGGACAAGGTGATCACGATCGGCGGATTGCACGGGACGATCACCGACCTGACCGAAGATCGCGTCACCTTGAAGGTGAGCGACAACACCCGCCTGGTTTTCGAGCGTTCGGCGGTCAATGCGGTGATCCGTCCGGAGGAGGAAGCCGGGGAGAAAAAAGAGTGAGAGTACATAGGGAGAATTCAAGGACCCGTTGCGGGTCCTTTTTGTTTAAAAGGAGGAATGTTCGGCGCGGGTCTTGTTCGGGGAGGGCAGAACCAGTTGACGCGTTCCCAGGGGATATTCGCTCAGCCGATAGGCCAAGCCGGTGGTGATTGAGGCCAGCAGGATCCCGGCGATCACATCGGCATACCAGTGAATTCCCAGGTAGATGACGGAAAACAGGATGACGGCCGCAGAAACGGCGGCGATCCACGCAAAGCGGACATTGCGGGACCGCAGGGCGATCGTCGCCAGGGTCAGGGAAATCGATGTGTGTAGGCTGGGGAAGGAGTTGTCCAATCCGGAAAAAAAGCGGTATTGATCCTCGAAAAGAGGATATGCCGTCAGATACAGGGGAGAAACCTCGGGATGGATGTACCAGGTTTCATTGACCGGTACAAACAGGAAAAAAGGGATGGCGATGACGTAATTGAGACCGAGCCCGTACAGCAGCGCATAGAGGGACCGTCGGTCCTGCTCGTGGTGGTATACGAACAGTGAGGCGAACATCATCACCGTGAAAACGATCACATAAAAGAAGGTCGTCACCTGGGTGAGCGCGTCATGTTCCAGCCACTTTTGAACAAGGGGAGTGATATTCCCTTCAAACAGGTATATGTATTGGGTGAAATCCGTTGTATTCAGATGGGACTCCACGATCAGTTCGAATTTGTTGAACAGGAGAATGAAAATGGCGCCCAGCACATGAGCGAGGAGGATCTTGCTTTTTATCAGATCCCTGCCGAAGTGAAGGATGACGGAAAGGGGATTTTTTTTCAAGGTGACGGTCAAAACAAGGAACAGGGTGACAAGGCCCGTCATCAGAATGGAGACTGCGGATTGAAACACAAAAAACCCTCCCACATCCGGTTTCCCCGCAAAAGAAATGCCCCGGAGGGAGCTTTCCGAAGCCAACGACGACTCTCTTAATTTTATTCCATCCGGGGGAGTTCGGTAAACCGTATTTCTTTGTTTTTACGGCCGATTGAGGAGGGAAAGGGAAGATCCCGCCAAGCGGATGAGGGGTTTTTTGTTTTTTCTCCCTGTACGCGGTCCATTCCGCGTTACGCCCCGCGGGTGTTGACACCGAATATCCCTCCCAGCGCGCCGAGGGCGAAAGCCCCTGCGGCAAAGGCGAGGGGATGGATCTGCATGGCGGCATCAAAGGCCAAAAATCCGATGAGGATGACGATCAAAGCATACAGGCATCCGACGGATCCGCCGTAAAGCCAACCCTTTTCCCCGGCGCGCCGGCCGCTGATCCACCCGCCGCCCAAAAGCGCCACACCGTTGATTCCAAAGGTGAAATAGGGAAGGTATTCTTCATCCACAGCAGCATATCGCAAAAGAAATGCCGCAAGCAGAGAGCCGATCAGCACCACCCCCCAAACGGCCACCAGCCCGAAAATCAGCGGAGAACCGGTTCGCCTCGGCGTCGATTCCGCAGATGGGTGTTTCACCAGAACCCCCTCCCGAATACGGTTTGTACATCCTATGATCGGAGGGGCTCGTTTATGCGGAGGGTAAAAACGGAGCGGGCGGGTCAAACTACAAAGGCAGACGGTGAAAAAGGGGCGAAGTCGGATGGAATGGACCGAGGTGTTTTTTCGGACCTTGTTCATCTATTTTTTTGTCTTGATAGTGATGCGCCTGATGGGGAAGAGGGAGATCGGGAAGTTATCCGTCTTTGATCTGGTGGTTTCCATTATGATCGCCGACCTGGCGGTGATTTCCATCGAGAATGGGGATCGGCCGCTGGTTCATGGGATTCTGCCCATCGCCACGTTGCTGGTGACCCAAATCGGACTATCCTATTTGTCATTGAAGAACAGGACCATTCGGCATATCGTCGACGGCAAGCCCGCGATGTTGATCAAAAACGGCCGAATCCAGGATAAGGTGATGGCCAAAAACCGATACAATCTCGATGATTTGATGGCACAGCTCAGGGAAAAGGGCATCGACAATGTCGCCGATGTGGAATTCGCCATTCTGGAAACATCGGGAAAGCTGAGCGTCTTTCCAAAGGAGGGAAAGAAACCGGTATCCAAGGAAGACCTTTTCCCGCTCCAAAGTACCAAGCCCTCCCAATTGCCCGTCTTTCTGATAGTTGAAGGACGGGTGCTAGAGGAGGGGCTGAGACGGATTGGGCGGGACCGCCTTTGGCTGGAGCAGGAGGTGCGGCGCAGGGGGCATCGCGGTGTCGAGGAGATTTTCCTCGCCACCATGGACGATCGCGGCCGCCTCCATCTCGATGGTCGGGACGATGGGGAGGAGGATTCGCCCGGAGGCGGTTAACGAGGCAGAAGTTTGGCCAGCCATTCGCCGATGACGGGCAGGCGGACGGCATCCTCTTTCCTGATCAGGGACAGGAATAACAGTGACGCCAGATACACTCCTCCGCCGACGGTCAAGGCCGTGAGCACCCGCGGCAGCATCGGCGCATCGTGGAAGGCATAGATCCAGTGGACGACGGCTCCCATCCAGACGACGGCCATGCCCAGTTTCACCCATTCCCGAAGGTGGATGGCAAAGGGAACAATGCGCAAAATCGTCAGGAAGTGAAGGACGGTCACGATGATGACGCCGCAGTTGATGGCGAGCGCCACGCCGTCGATTCCGAGACGGGGGTGTGAGGCCAGGGCGAAGATCAGCCCCGTTTTGATGACGGTGCCGAAGATCGAATTGCGCATGGATTCCTTTGCCCGGTCCAATCCCTGCAACACGGAGGCCAACGGACCCTGCAGGTAGAGGAAGATGGCAAAGGGGGCCAAAATTTTCATCATTCGGGCAACGCCTGCCTCGTTGTACAGCAGGAGGGAGAGCGGCTCCGCCAGAACGTACATCAAAGCGGCACAGGGTGCGCCGACGATGAGGGAGAGGCGGATGGCCTGGTTCAAACGGTGTTCCACCAGGAGATTCATTCTTCGGGCGGCGGCCTCCGAGACGGCGGGCACGAGGGAGACCGACAGGGCATAGGTGATGAACGAAGGGAAGGCGATCAGCGGAAAGGCCATTCCTTCCAACTGCCCGTACAGGGCCGTCGCTGTGGCTGTGCCGATCCCTGCCAGGGCCAGGCTTTGGGAAACGACGATGGGTTCTACCGCATAGGCCAGGGATCCGAACAGGCGGCTGGCCGTCACCGGAACGGAGATGCGCAGAAGCGGGTGAAGGGTGGATTCGAACCGGCGGAAAAGGGCCGCCTTTTCCCGCGCGATTCGACCGCGGAGCTTGAGAACCGGTCTTTTGGGATCCTTTCGGTAAGATCGAATCAACATCATCAGCCCGGCGAACTCGCCGCAGATGATGCCGACCATCGCGCCGGCGGAGGCGTATTCGACCCCGTAAGGAAGCAGAACTTGGGCCAGAATCAACACCGTGAAGATGCGGATGATTTGTTCGATGATCTGGGAAAAGGCGTAGGGACTCATGCGCTGCCTTCCCTGAAAATACCCTCGAAAGATGGAGGCGACGGCGACGATCGGGATGATCGGTGCAATTCCCAGCAGGGGGTACACGGCCCGCTCATCCGTCAGCAGGGTATTGGCGATCACCGGTGCCAGCAGAATCGTCAGAGCGGTGAACAAAAATCCCGTGATGGTCACGATGACGGTGGAGACGATCAGGAGGTTGCGGATCCTCCGTTCGTCTCCCGTCGCTTCCGCCTCGGAGACCAATTTGGAAATGGCCACGGGAAGCCCCGCCGTGGTCAGGGTGATCGCGAACAGCAGGATGGGGTAGGCCATCTGAAAAAGGCCCATTCCTTCGTCTCCGATGATTCGCGAAAGAACGATCCGGTACACAAAACCCAGCACTTTGGTGACGAAACCCGCTCCGACGAGAATGAGGGTTCCTCGGAGGAAGGACTGCTTGGTCAAGGGCGGCCCCTTCTTTCCCGTTGATTTTCATTCCTGATACAAGCCTATGCCCTCCTTCCCGTCTCTGATGACTCGTTCGGGAGCCGCCGTGCGGAACGGATTCCGGCGTTCCGCCGGTTTTTTTATACTTTCTTTAGGATTGATTTAGGGGAGTTTTAGACACGGCCTGTATCATGAGGACAGAAAGGATGAAGAACCTTTCGCGCAGGCGGAGGAAGCCTGATCTTTCGATGACTGGAACGGAGGAGGTTGACATGCGAAAAAAATGGTTGGCGGCGGGTGCGGTGTTGGCCCTCGGGGTCATGATCTTCTTTGTCACCGTCTTTTCCGCGTCGGCAAGCGCAAAGGGATATGAGGTTTACAAAACGGCGCTGGAAAAGACGAAGGAAGCGAAGAGCCTGACGGCCGATGTGGACGTCCTCATCACCGACAACGGAGCGAAGTTGATGACGGGCCGTGCCAAGGTCAAACTGAACAAGGAGATGAAAGCCGGAAGCGTGGAAGCCACTTTCCGCGATGAATCCGGGGACGGATCCAAGCCTTTTTCCCGGCAGGTATACTGGCAGGACGGAAAAGTGATCTTCAAAGAGGGCGATGAGGATGTATATCGGTGGATGGAACATCCGAAGGGAGAAAAAGGAAGGGAGGGGCCTCCCGGCCGGGCCAAAGCGGCGGGTATCGTTGCGAATGTCCTGATGCGTTCGCTGCAGGATGATATGACGGTTGAGCGGGGACCTGACGGAGGAAAACGGGTGGAGCTCACGCTTTCCGAGCGGCAGATTCCCGCGTTTGCGGATGCGATCGGCGCCATGGTCATCTCCAAAGCGTCCCGTTCCCATTCGTGGGGGCCGGTTCGCGAGTGCAAGGTGGAGCTTCCCGAACTGACGAAGGAGGTCAAGGTCGAAGGCATTGATTTGACAGCGGACGTCGCTCCGAAAAATTCGCTTGAGCAGCAAACGGTCAAGATACGCATGACCGGAAACGATGATTCCGGAAAGCGTCACGAGCTCACCCTGCAGATTCGGGTCCGTTTTTCCGGAATTGGCGAGACGGTGCCGGAACGGATCGATCTGACGGGGAAGAAAACGAGGAAGATGGAAGCGGATCGGATGAAATTCGGGTGGCAACATTAAGAGTAAACAACCGGATCGCTTTGTGATCCGGTTGTTTTCGCAAAGCTGTGGTGTGAAAATGAAATCGGGGCTTGCCCATTTCGAAGCCCGGTGCTTTTTTCTTTCTGGGGATCACGTCCTTTTCTGAAGGAGCGGGACTCATGTCCATCAAAACGAGACTGCTTTTGTCCTATATCGCCATGACCGTGATACCCGCCGTCCTGTTCGCGCTCATCGCCTGGGGTCTTTCCTCCGCATTATTTCCCGATGCGGCGCGCACCGGGGATGGAAAACCCGCTTTTCGGGAAAAGTTCGAACGGCGCAACGAGTTGGTTGCCGGAGTCCGGTTCGTGGCCGGAACGGATCCGGACCGGTTTGCCGACCGAAAGTTCCTGAAGAGGGCGGATGAGCAGTTGAACCGGGTAAAAGCGGGACTCGTCGTCGTGCGGAACGGGCGCGTGACCTTCCATTCCCCGCTTGTGGACATCCCGCACCTCGATGACCGCCTCCGGGAGCGGTCCCTGGAGCCGGATCGGAGGCCGTGGGAAAATCCGATCGATGAACGGTTTGCGGTGGAAAAACACGATGTTTCCTTCAGTGACGGCACCAAGGGCGCTGTGTATGTTTTTTCGGACATCGGCTGGTTTGTTGAAAACGGAAAAAGGTTTTTCCCGCTGCTCCTGCTCTCCTTGCTGCTGGTCATCGGATCCACCAACGGAATCCTGACTTTTTTGGTTTCCCGCAGCATTGTCAAACCGTTGTCCCTGTTGAAAAGCGCAGCGGAACGGATCAAGGAAGGGGATTTGGATCAAGAGGTGCGATTGAATCGAAGGGATGAGATCGGGGAGCTGGGAGCGGCCTTCGAGGAGATGCGGCGCCGGCTGAAGGAGTCGATCCACCTCCAGTTGCAGTACGAAGAAAACCGAAAACAATTGTTGTCCCATATTTCCCACGATCTGCGGACGCCGCTCACCGGAATCAAGGCGTGCATCGAAGGCATCCGGGACGGCATCGCGGAGACCGGTCCGATGCGGGAAAAATATCTGAACATGATCGCGAAAAAAGCGGAAGACATGGAGCGCCTGATCGATGAATTGCTGTTGTTTTCCAAGCTCGATCTGAAGCGGGTTCCCTTTCACTGGGAAACGATTGACTTGGCGGCTTTTTTGCGGGACTTTGTGGAGGAGCTGCGCCTCGATCCGCGGATGAAAGGGGTTGCGATACGGTTTTCCACTCCCCGGGAACCGGTCTATGTCAAGGCGGACCGTGAGAAGCTGCGCAGAGTGATCATGAATATCGTCGACAACAGCCTCAAATACATGGACAAGGCGGAAAAGGAAATCCGTGTGGAACTGTCCGGAGCGGGGGAAGCGACGGTATGCCTCCGGGACAATGGTCCGGGGATTGGAGAGGAGGCGCTGGAACAGATTTTTGATCGCTTTTACCGGGGGGAACCCTCCAGAAATACCGCAACGGGAGGCAGCGGTCTGGGCCTTGCCATCGTGAAACAGATCATTGAGGAACATGGCGGACGGGTATGGGCGGACAGCCGAAAAGGAAAGGGGACGAGCATCTATTTTGCGCTGCCGAAGCTCGGACAGGGGGGGAGCGGCCATGAAGCGCATTTTGATCATCGAAGATGATCCGGTGATCGCGGAAGTGCAAAAGGATTATCTGGAAGCGAGCGGTTTTAAGGTGGACATCGCGGTCAACGGGGAGGAGGGTTTGGAGAAAGCGTTGGAGGAAGGGGTGGACTTGATCATTCTCGATCTCATGCTTCCGGGGGCGGACGGCTTTGAAATCTGTCGGCGGATTCGACGGGAGAAAAACATCCCCATTCTCATGGTTTCGGCAAAAAAGGAAGATGTGGACAAGATCCGCGGGTTGGGGCTGGGCGCGGACGATTATATGACGAAACCCTTCAGTGTCGGAGAGCTGGTCGCCCGGGTGAAGGCGCATCTTTCCCGTTACGAACGCTTGACCGCCGATGCGCGTGCGAAAGAGCGGAACGAGATCCGTGTGCGCGGAATCCGGATCGATCGGTGGTCCCGGAAGGTGTTTGTGAATGAAAGGGAAATCACCTTGACTTCCAAAGAATACGACCTGCTGCTCTTTTTGATCAGCCATCCCAACCGGGTGTTCAGCAAGGAAGAGCTGTTCGAGAAGGTTTGGGGCTTGGACGCCTTGGGGGACAACGCCACGGTGACGGTTCATATCAGCAAATTGAGGGAGAAAATCGAAGCGGATCCGTCCAACCCTCAATATATCGAAACGATCTGGGGCGTCGGGTACCGCATGAACGTTTAAGCGGGCTTGAGATCTTTCCGGGGAGGATACCGGTTATTGACAAAGTCTCGAGGGGACAGATTCTTCCGCTGGGGGGAGAAAGTCGAGCGGTGAATCCTGTCCCGACTTATTCAACGCAGGGCCGGCATCCTTCCGTGAAAGGTCTTTTTTTGTGCCTTCGGACGGGTTTTAGCCTTTTTTTAGATTCGGTTTAGAGCCGGTTTAGAAGCGCCCTTTATCATGGAGAATAAAAGCGAAGGGGGTAGAAGATGGTCAAGTTGAGCGTTACCCAGAGGCGTTGGTTGCTTACGATTCATCTGCTGTTTTCGGCGATTATGCTCGGCGTGGCGATGGTCTTTTTGATTTTGAGCATCGTTGCGGCCAATACGGAGGATGAAGGCATCCTCCAGGCGTGTTATGCCAGCATGCACATTCTGGCCAAGACTTCGGTTCGCGCGTCGACGATCGGCACCCTGGTTACCGGGATTCTTCTTTCCGTATTGACCCGGTGGGGGCTGTTTAAGCATTACTGGCTGATTGCCAAGGAAGTGTTGACGGCGCTTGCCATCCTGTTGGGCCCTGTGGGCATGTATTTCTGGACGCTGAAAGCCTTCACCCTGACTTCGTCGAAGGGGATGGGGGCGCTGCAGGATCCGGCTTTTCTCGTAAACCGTGAGCAGTTGTTCATCGGGATTGTTCTCCAAATCCTGTCCCTGGTTTCCATTTTTGTGATCTCGGTTTTCAAACCGTGGGGAAAGCGGACGAAGGAGAAGACCGTATAATTTTTGACAATCTCCTGTGTGTTTTGCCGGCCATTTCCTCCGCGCGGCATCGAGGTTGTCGCGGTGCCGGATGGTCGTGAGGCTCCTGTCCCCGACAGCGCAAACTTTAATTTGTTTGAACATTTTCGGCGTGCTATACTAAATAAAGACGGGCTTGGACCGAAGGAGGGGAGCGCCATCCCATCGCCGCATACCGTCCCGGTCGGCCCGCAGCAGGAATTTGGACAGGGGGAGAGGGTGCCCATGGCGCGGCAACAGGCGCGGAAGTCGCTTAAGCCGGTCAACCAGAAACCGAAATCTTCCGTCGAACTTTTGAGCGAATCGGAGCTGATGGAGTGCATCGAGAGCCTGTGCAACAGCAAGGCGGAAGAGTTTCGCTTTTACGGATACGAAAATGTGACGGGGGAGCAGGTGTGGGCCTGCGTGTCGGAAAATTACCGGAGGGGCTGGCCCCGGCTGAATCGCCTGGTGAATGATATCTTGTCCTTGAAGGCCACCCGCTTTATGAACTGGTTGATGATCAGCGTCTACAAATCGGATCCGATGAAGAAGTGAGCGGGTGAAGGGCCTGAAGACGCCATCGGAAATGCTTGCCGATGGTTTTTTCGTTTTCCTGCGGGGAAAAAATTGACACGGCTCTATCCGCTTGGGATAATGGGAATGGTTGTCTTCGCGTGAAGGAGGAGCCACAGTATGAAGGTTCGTTGGGGCAGGTTAGCGCTGTTTTTTGTTTTGGTGGCGGCGATCTTGTCGACGATCGCTCTGACCACCCGGGATATCCTGAACAACTTGACGCTGGGACTGGACTTAAGAGGCGGCTTTGAGGTGTTGTACGAAGCCCAACCCCTGGAAAAGGGGCAGAAGATTACCCCCCAAGTGTTGGCCGACACCGCTCAGGCGCTGCAAAACCGGATTGACGTTCTCGGGGTGACGGAGCCCGAATTGTCGGTGGAGCCGCCCAACCGGATTCGGGTGCAATTGGCCGGAGTGCCCGATCAGGAGGAAGCCAGAAGGGTCCTCGGCACTCCCGCGAAGCTCACCTTTCGGGACGAAAGCGGCAAGGTGCTTTTGACGGGTCAGGACCTCAAGGAAGGGGGCGCGGCCCAGGATTACGATGAGACGGGTCAACCCGCGGTCCGCCTCAAATTGAAGGATGCCGACAAGTTTGCCAGGATCACGCGGGAGCATGTGGGGCGGATCATGGCCATTTATCTGGACGAGAACGAACTGAGCGCTCCGGTGATCCGGGAGCCGATTCCCAACGGAGAGGCCATCATCAGCGGCAATTTCACGGTGGAGGAAGCGAAGGAGTTGGCCGATCTCCTCAACGCCGGAGCCTTGCCGGTCAAACTGGTGGAGAAACAGAGCTTTGCCGTGGATGCCAGCCTGGGGAAATTGTCCCTCCAGCAGAGCCTGGAGGCGGGTCTGTACGGCATCCTGGTCATTTTCATCTTCATCATCGGATATTATCGGTTGCCGGGACTGGTCGCGTCCATCAGCCTGATCGCCTATGCGTATCTCGTCCTCCTCACCTTTGTTCTGCTGGACGTAACCCTCACGCTGCCGGGGATTGCCGCCTTCATCCTCGGGATCGGAATGGCGGTGGACGCCAACATTTTGATGTATGAGCGGATCAAAGAGGAGATGCGCCACGGGAAGTCGATTCCCGCTGCCGTGAAAGCCGGCTCCCGCCGCTCCTTTCTCACCATCTTCGACGCCAACATCACCACGGTTCTGGCGGCGGCCGTCCTGTTCTATTTCGGGACCGCCGGCGTGCGCGGCTTTGCGGTCTCCCTGATTTTCAGCATCGCCGTCAGTTTCCTGACCGCCGTCGCCCTGTCGCGGATCCTGCTCAATCTGCTGGTTCGGGCCAACGTGGCCAAACGGCCGGGGTTGTTCGGCGTGAAGGGGGATGAGATCGGTGAGTTATAACTGGGATTTTGTGGGCAAGCGGAAGCTGTTCTTTCTGATATCCGCCATTTTGCTGGGAGCGGGTATTCTTTCCCTCCTGATTCAAGGGCTCAATCTGGGCATCGATTTCAAGAGCGGGACCCGGATCGACATCTCGGTGAAGCAACCCGTCGACGTGGAGCAGGCGAAAAAAGAATTTGAAAAGCTGGGATATGAACATCCCTCCGTCCGATCCGGCCAGGAAGGAAAGGTGTTGATCTTCCGGACGGATGAGGCGCTGGATAAAGAGAAGGTTCTTCAAATCCAGAAGCATTTCCAACAGGTCTACGGCGACAGCTTCGCCGGCTTTCAGGAGCAGCGGATCGATCCCGTGATCGGACGGGAACTGGCCCGGAATGCGATCATCGCCACGCTGCTCGCATCGATCGGCATCATCCTCTACGTGACCATCCGGTTTGAGTACCGATTTGCCGTTGCCGCGGTGCTGGCCCTGCTGCACGATGCCCTCTTTGTCATCGGGGCCTTTTCGGTTCTGCAGCTGGAAGTGGATGTGGTTTTCATCGCCGCGATTCTCACCATCATCGGATACTCGGTCAACGACACGATCGTCATCTTCGACCGGATCCGGGAGTTGATGGATCAGGTCAAGCCGAAGAGCTGGGAGGATTTGAGCCGGGTGGTGAACGTGAGCATCCATCAGACCCTCATCCGATCGATCAACACGGGGCTGACCGTCGTCTTTGCCGGCGCCGCCCTCTTCCTCTTCGGAGGAGAGAGCATACGCTACTTCTCCCTCGCCCTCTTGTTGGGCCTTTTTGCCGGGACCTATTCGTCCCTCTGTCTCGCCAGCCAGATCTGGGTGGTTTGGAAGTGGCGCTCCATGCAGCGGGTGAAGGAGCGGCCGGCCAACTGATTCCGAGGCGCGACGAGACGGCGGACAATCCTCAAAATTTGGGAGTGGCGAGGCGATTTTCCGTCGGCTTCACAAGTAGTCGGCGAAAAATCGCCTCCCCAGCCTGACCGCGGGTGCACCGCGGTTTTTTGTTCCAACAAGGCTTCACGGAGCGGAGGAACGATCCCCCTTCAATCCGATGCTTTGGCCAAGCCCTGTTGTGCTATAATGGAAGCGGCAAAGCGAGGTGATGGTTATTGCTGCGGCCCAAGACCCGCTGGCGGTTGGTGGAGGCGGACGAACAGCTTTCCGGCAATTTGGCGGAGACCCTGGGAATCCATCCGGTGGTTGCCCGAATTCTGGTCAGCCGCGGCATTGATAGTCCCGAGAAAGCGGAGCGGTTTCTGAACGTCGACCTTTCCCAGTTTTACGATCCCCTGCTGATGGATGAGATGGCGCCGGCGGTGGAGCGGATCCGTTTCGCCCTGGAGAAGGGGGAAAAGATCCTGGTTTACGGGGATTATGACGCCGACGGCGTCAGCAGCACCGGCTTGATGATGGGGTTGTTTCGCGGATTGGAAGCCGATGTTCGATATTACATACCCAACCGCTTCCGGGAAGGTTACGGTTTGAACCGGGAGGCCCTCCATCACGCGCGGGAGGCGGGGACGGATCTGATCGTCACCGTGGATACGGGGATCAGCGCGCTGGAAGAGGCGGAGGAGGCCCGGAAGCTGGGCCTGGACCTCATCATCACCGACCATCACGAACCGCCTTCGGCGTTGCCGGAGGCGCTGGCGGTGATCAACCCCAAAAAGCCGACCTGCCCCTATCCCTTCAAAGGTCTTGCCGGTGTCGGCGTGGCCTTTAAATTGGCTCACGCGCTCCTGGGGCGGGTGCCGGAGGAATTTTTGGAAGTGGCCGCCCTGGGCACCATTGCCGATCTGGTTCCCCTGCTGGATGAAAACCGGGTGATCGCTTCCCTCGGCTTGGAGCGGATGAATCGGCGTCGTCACCTGGGATTGACGGCGCTGATGGATGTCGCCGGAATCAAGGGAGACGTGAAATCCGGCCATGTCGGCTTTTTTCTGGGGCCGCGAATCAACGCCACGGGTCGTCTCGATTCGGCCGACCGGGCCGTCCGGCTCCTGCTGACAGAAGACCCGATCGAGGCCCAAAGCATTGCGGAAGAGTTGGATCGGATGAACCGGGAGCGGCAAAAGCTGGTGGAGGCCATTTATTCGGAGGCGGAGGCTCAGGTCCGGGAAAATCCCGAACGCCACCGGAGGGTGATCGTCGTCGCCTCCGAGGGATGGAACATCGGTGTGATCGGGATTGTCGCCTCCCGACTGGTGGAAACCTATTACCGACCGGCCATCGTGCTGGGAATCGAAGGGGAAACCGGCATGGCCAAGGGATCGGCCCGGAGCATCGAGGGCTTCGACATCTATCGGGCGCTTACCGCCTGTGCGGATTTGCTGCCGCATTACGGCGGCCATCCGATGGCGGCGGGAATGACTCTGCCGGCGGATCATCTTCCTGAGCTGCAGGAGCGGCTGACGGAACTGGCGGAACAATGGCTGACCGAGGAAGACTACGTTCCCCTGATGCGTGTGGATGCGGAGCTGGACCTGAAGGATGCCGGTCCCGAGCTGATTGCGCAGTTGAATCGGTTGGAGCCTTGCGGATACGGAAATCCCACGCCTTGTTTCCGGATTTCCGGAGCGGGAATGAGCCGGATGCAGGTGGTGGGTTCCGATCGGAACCATTTGAAACTCACCCTGACTCGACAGGGCCATTCCCTGGATGCGGTGGGATTCCGCATGGGGGACCTGGCAAGGGATATCGCTCCCCACTCCCGCCCCGACTGCCTGGGGGAGCTTACCTTGAACGAGTGGGCGGGCCGTCGCGTACCGCAATTGGTGATCCGCGATGTGGCGGTGGAGCATGTCCAGGTGTTCGATTGGCGGAGCAACCGGATCCCGGAAGAGCGCCTCCGGGCCGTCGCCTGTCGACCGGATGCCGCAATGTTCGCAGCCTCCCCGGGCGGAAGCGGAACGGCGGGCGCTCGCTTGTCCTGGGATATGGAAGAGATGCCGGATCTCACTTCCTTCAGGCGGATCGTTTTTGCGGATCTGCCCCCTTCGCTGGATCGATTCGAGCGGGTGGTCCGGGCCGCTTCCCGGGTGGAACGCCTCTATTTTGCCTATGGAGATGCTTCATTGGATCCGGTTTTTTTTCATGTTCCGGATCGGGAGCGGTTCAAACTCCTGTATGCCATTTTGCTGCGGAAAAAATGGGTTCATCCCAGGCTGGACCTGGAGGGACTGCATCGTCGGACCGGAATGTCCAAGCGGATGATCGCCTTCATATTAAAGGTCTTTTCCGAATTGGGATTTCTCGAGGGGGACGGTGAGCGGTGGAGCGTGGTGGAAAAGCCCGCCAAGCGCTCTCTGGAGGAATCGAGGACCTACCGCGATCAGCTGGAAAGGGAGCGGGTGTGGAACCGACTGGTTTATTCCTCTTACCGGGATTTGTGCGCCTATCTTTCCGCCATCACATCCCTCGACATCAGAATGGGAGGATCGGACAAACATGGATTTCAAGGAAAAAATTCGCGTGATTCCCGACTTTCCGCAACCGGGAATCCGGTTTAAGGACATCACGACCCTGTTGAAGGACGGAAAGGCTTTCCACGCGGCGATCGATACCTTGGTCGATCGGCTGAAGGAGAAGGAGATCGACGTGATCGTGGGACCGGAAGCGCGGGGATTCGTGGTGGGAGCCCCCCTGGCTTATGCGATGGGGGTAGGTTTCGTCCCTGTCCGCAAATCCGGCAAATTGCCGGCGGAGACGGTGGAGGTCGGGTATAGCCTGGAATACGGAAAGGATCGCCTGGCCATTCACCGGGATGCCGTCCAGCCGGGACAGCGGGTGCTCGTGGCCGATGATCTCTTGGCCACCGGCGGAACCATCTCGGCCACCATCGAACTGGTGAAAAAGCTCCAGGGGGAAGTGGTGGGCGCCGCTTTCCTCATCGAGCTCTCCTATCTGAACGGACGGGAGAAGCTGTCGGACGTGGATGTGTTGTCGCTGGTCACTTTCTGACGGGCCTTTCGGCGTGTCCCGCAAAAACCGGGAGGACGGCGGGAGACAGATCGAGGGGGTGCTTTGCGCACCCCCTTTTCCGTCAGGAGATTTGGAGAACGATTTTTCCGAATTGACGTCCGTCCTTCATGCGGTTTAAGGCTTCCGCCGCATCCTGCAGGGGATAGGTCTTGTCGAGGACCGGCCGGATGCGGTGTTTCTCAAAGAGGTTCAACATCTGCCCGAACTCTTCGTTATTGCCCATGGTGGACCCGAGAATGTCCAGTTGCTTCAGGAAGACGAAGGGCATCACCAATTGGGGAACGGGGCCCCTCGTCGCGCCGAAGGTGACAATTCTTCCTCCGGGCTTTGTCAGGCGGACCAGCTGGGGGAAGACTTCCCCGCCGACGCTGTCCACGCAGAGGTCTGCTCCGCCTCCGGTCGCTTTTTGTAATTCTTTGACCCAATTTTCGCTGTTGGAATTGACGCCCCCGGCGGCCCCCAGTTCCATCGCTCGGTTGAGCTTTTCATCGCTTCTGGAAGTGACGAAGACCCGTGCCCCCAGGGAGGAGGCGATGAGGAGCAGGAAGGTGGCCACGCCGCCGCCGATGCCCGGAATGACCACCACTTCCCCTTTCTGAAGGCGGCCTCGCGTCACCAGAGCTCTGTACGCGGTCAAGCCCGCGAGGGGGATCGCTGCGGCCTCTTCCCAGGTGAGATGCGTCGGTTTGGGGAATACGTTCTCCGCCGGCACCGCGATCATTTCAGCGTAGGTTCCATCCTTGGGAGAACCGAGGATGGTGAAGTCGGGACCGTTCACCCGCGGATTGTTTCCCCAGTTGAGGGAGGGATTGATGATGACTTCCTGTCCGATTTGAAATCCGTCGACCCCTTCGCCCAGGGCGGCGATTTCCCCCGCGCCGTCGGAACCCAGAATCGTGGGAAGCTGGACGCCGGGGTATTGGTTGTGGGTGATGAAATAATCCCGTCGGTTGAGAGCCGCCGTCTTCAGGCGGATTAACACTTCGCCCGGACCGGGCGTCGGATCGGGCACTTCTTCATAGCGCAACTTTTCCGGACCGCCGAATTCTCTCAGGACGATAGCCTTCATATCGAACCCGGTAATGGGCCGCTGCTTCGAAGTTGAAGCGGGCGGCCGTCGACCGGAAATCCGCCTCCTTTCGGAAAAAATTTTCTGATGACCGGTTTCGGATGGACAGGATGGATGGGTTGCTCGTCTTCACTGTACCACAAACCGGGTCAACTTTTCAGCCGCTGTTGCCTCCACCGCAGGTAGCGGTACCGGATGAAGCAACCGATGCAGAATCCCAGGATCGCCGTCAGGGCGGCGACGCCCACCATCAGGGCGAAGAGGAGGCCGACGACGGGCCACCCCGCCAGGAAACCGAGGAGGCTCAGGGAAAGGCAGAGGACGGAAATCCATTGGTTGAAACGCTGTTGGGCCGGGTCCTCCATCGGATATGCGGAGGGGGATTTGGAAAGCAGGGGTCGAACAAGGAAAAAGAGGGGGTTTTTCCCGGAGATCAGACTGTAAACACCCAAGGCCCAGGAGACGGCCAATATCCACGGCTGATTCAGAAGGAGGGCGAGGGCGACGGTGATCACCAGAAACCATTGGTTTGTCCGGACGAAGGGAAGGGGGATTCCATTCACACCAAATCACCACTTTTCCGATTTTATTTTACAACTTTTATTATACATCGAAAGAATCGGCCTTGAAAGGCATATCCGGTCGGACAGACACGGCGTTTCCGGGAGGTGATGGTATGAAAGGGACGGGGTTTCCCCCGGTGGTCCAGGTCGTGGGATATTCCAATTCCGGAAAGACCACTTTGATCTGCCGGCTGATTCCCCTTTTGACCCAAAGGGGGGTTTTGGTGGGAACCCTGAAGCATCATGCCAAAGCGTTGGATCTGGATCGGCGCGGCAAGGATACCTGGCGCCACCGGGAGGCCGGGGCCCGGGTTGTCTCCATCTCGGCGGAGAATCAGTCGGCGGTGTGGTACCGGGAGCCCCGGTCGATGGAGGAGCTCCTGACCCATTATGCCGGTCTGGATGTGGTTTTGGCGGAAGGCTTCAAGGAAGCGGGCTATCCCAAACTGGTCGTCCTCCGCGAGAGGGAGCATGTGAGCCTGTTGGAGCGATTGACCAACATCCGGGCTGTCGTCAGCTGGTTTCCCGATGATCATCCTTCCTTTCCCTGGTACGGGATCGACGAAGTGGAGGCGGTCGCCGAAGAGGTGCTTTCCATCCTGCGAGAACCTCCGGCATGAGCGCTTCGGCAAGGCCGTGCAAGTGTTGGGTTTGCTTGAAAAGATTTCTTAAAGAAAATATAATATTATCCGTAAAATTGCCGGAATCGTGCTTTTTCCCGTGATGGGACAATGATTCGGAAGAGGTGGGACCGCATGCGGATATCTCTCTTGCAAACGGATGTCGTCGCCGGTCAGCCGGAGGAGAACCGGAAGCGAATCGGCGAATGGATCAAAAGGACGGTGCGGAAAGAGCGTCCCGACGTGGTGGTTCTTCCGGAAATGTGGAACATGGGCTTTCTGTTTCCCCGGCTGGGGGAGTTGGCGGATCGGGGGGAACTTCCTCGGTGGTTGTCGGCGGTTGCGGCGGAGCACGGCGTTTATCTGGTCGCCGGTTCGATCGCGGAGGAGGAAGCGGGGGGCTTCTATAACGCCAGTTACATGTTTGCCCCCGATGGCCGGAGAATCGGGCATTATCGGAAAATCCACCTCTTCCGTCTGTTGAAGGAAGAAAAGTATCTGAAGCCGGGCGGCGGGCGCTGCCTTTTCCGGATCGGGGATGTCACGGCGGGAACGATTATCTGCTACGACTTGCGCTTTCCGGAGCTGGTTCGGTCCATGGTCCTGGACGGCATGCAAATTCTGTTCGTACCGGCGGGCTGGCCTCGTCCCCGCATCCGCCACTGGCGGATCCTGAACCAGGCGCGGGCGGTGGAGAACCAGATGTTCGTCGTGGCGGTCAACCGGGTCGGGGAAGAGGAGGGGACCTTGTACGGCGGCCACTCGATGGTGGTGGATCCCTGGGGCGAAATTCTCGCGGAAGGGGACGGGGAAGAGGCGGTTCTGACCGTGGATATCGATCCGACCGCCGTCCGACGCGTGCGCACGACCATCCCCGTCTTTGAGGACCGTCGGCCGGAGATGTACGATCGGAAATAGGGTTTTCGATGACAGCAACCATCGCATCATCCTTTGCAACCGGGAAGGAGAAGATGTCTGGATGAAACGGACCCTGGTCATGATGCTCGTTTTCGGTTTGATCTTTGTCGGCGGATGCTCCCTTTTGTCCAAGAACCCGGGTGCCGAAAGCCCGGACGGCAACGAAGCGGAATCGTTCCGGGCGGCTTCCGACATGACGGTATGCTGAAGGAAGGCCCCGGCAAATTGGCGGGGGACAAATATGACGAAGCGAAGCTGAAAAAGGAACTGGAGGGGCTTCCGAAAGGTTTGTCGGCGGAGGAGGCATACAACCGCCTCATCTATCTGCTGGCGGAGGATTACGGTCCAGTTGTGAAGGAGATTGAAAATTTCAGACCGGCTTTTGACGTGGGGGATCTTGAAGGTTCGGGAAAAGCTTCGGAAGAGAAAGGGAAAAAGCCGGACCGCGTCAACGTTTCCATTCTCCTGGACGCCAGCGGAAGCATGGCCGGCAAGGTGAACGGAAGGGTCAAGATGGATCTGGCCAAGGAGGCGATCCGGGATTTCGTGTCCAATCTGCCGGAGCAAAGCCGGGTTTCCCTCAGGGTTTACGGTCACAAGGGCAGGAACAGCCAAAAGGACAAGGAGGTCTCCTGCAACAGCACGGAGGAGGTTTTTGTCCTGGGGGAATATGATGAAAGCCGATTCTCAAAGGCTCTCGGCCGGTTCAAGCCCACGGGCTGGACGCCCTTGGCCTCCGCCATTCAGGGGGCGCAACAGGACCTGTCCGCGGAAAAGGGTGAAAACGTCAAGAACGTGGTATATGTAGTGAGCGACGGGATTGAAACCTGCGGCGGGGATCCGGTCAAGGCAGCCAAAGCGTTGCACGAATCGGATATCCAGGCCGTCGTCAACATCATCGGCTTTGACGTGGACAACGCCGGCCAGCGGGCTCTCAAGAAGGTGGCCGAAGCCGGGGGCGGGGAGTATCAGACCGCCCGCACCGGGGAGGATCTCCGAAGGCTGTTCGAGAAGAATCGGAATTCCATCGGTAACTTGTTCCGTACCACGGGGCGGGTGGGTAACCTCTACGAAATGAACGCATACAAGTTGAACATGATCGACGAGATCGAAAATCTGCTCGGAAGCAACCCGTTTGTCGGAAGCAAATTTCTGGAGGTTTACGACCGGGAGAACAAGCGGCTGATGGAAGCGGCGAATCTTTTGGTCTCCCTCGAGAAAATCGACGAGAAGAACCGGGATGCCCTGCGCGAGAAGATCGGCCACCGATTGAAGTTGATGCAACAGTATCGGGATGAGAAGAAGGAAGAGTTGCACGAACGATTGGATCAGGCCCTGGAGAAGGCCCGCCGGCAGATGGAAGAAAACATCGATGAGGCGTTGAACCCGTGAGGTTCTCCATGGGTTTGGCCGCGGTCTCTCTAATTATTGACCCTTGTGCCGACATCAAAAAAGGCCCGTATTACGGGCCTTGAGGCTGTTGACAAAGAAGGGTCAACAGCCTTTTTTGTTGAATTCGGAATAAAACAATTCCGAAGGAAGGTTTTTATATGTTCAGGACGAACCCA
>NZ_PVNE01000024.1 GCF_003001905.1 Planifilum fimeticola | reverse complement strand
AAACATCAAAAAAATGGCCTTGCTCCTCTCGAAGAGAGGAAAAGGCTTTGTGATCCGCCTAATTTACCAAATCTAATTTCCTTTATCTGTTTATTTCCCATAAACATGCAACCCCTGGCGCTTTTCTTGCGAAAAGAGCCAGGGGGTTTGTCATCAATCTCGGGGCGGGTTTTCACCCGCCCCTTTCATATGCAGGAAAAAACGTCCAGCAATACGAATATGGGAGTAGTATATACAACAGGAGGATACGAAGTTGAGTAAAAGAAAATGGACTCATATTGGTTGCGGTGCTGCCTTTGGGCTTATTCTGTTACTTGGTGCATGTACCGCGGTCTTATTTGCTGTGGTGGATGATACGCCACCGGAACAGGCTCAAAAGAAAGAGGAGCCAACCACCAAAGAAACAGGTGCGGATCCGGAAACGGTCTCAAACATTGAGAATGCATTTGAATCTCACAAAATCGTTGTTAGTGCCATGAACAAAATCCGGAAACAGGCTGAGAATGGAGACGAAGAAAAAGCGAAAGAGGGCATAGCAAGTGCATTAATGATGATGGATCTTCCGATTTCTCTTGTCAGCCCGATTGAGGGACTTGAACCACTTACCGAAGAGGAAAAAAAGCTTGCTATATACCAGACAGATATTGCAGCAGCCTTCCAGAAATATCGAGTAATCATCGAAGGAATGAAGCAAGGCATAGACGAGGGATTAACTGTGGAACAGGCTTTTTCATCGATTTATGATGCGAAAGCCGGTGATGTCTTATCGGAGATTGATAAACTTGAAAAGAGGCTGGAGGATTTCAAATAGTAACCGGCTCCGCGCCGGTTTTTGTTTGCAGAGGAAAACCCCCGGGATCGGCCCGGGGGTTTAGTCGTCATCATCCATTGGAAGGCCACTGTTGGCCACGATGTTCCGGATCTCCTCGTCGTCGTCCTTCTCCGGCTCCGATTCTGGAGTGGAGGCCACCGGCACCGTTCCAATGTTGATGTTGTTGATGACCTCCACCTTTTGACTCTGCATCTCTTTGTAAAGGAACAAGACCCTCAGAATAAACCCCTGTTTGTTGGTCGTCCTCTCCTCCATCCAGTCCCACAGTTCTTTGATCGCGGGATCGGTCAGGTTAAAGTTGACTGAAACCGTCGCCCGTTCTTTCCCCTTCTCAACCATTAGGACCTCCTCGCTTTGCCCGCTGCCAGACACCCGAGGACGTTGGCATACACCCCGTCTTTTACCACCTCCGCGTTCGGGAAGTAGTTTTGGATGTAGGGAGCGAATGCCTCATTTCCACCTCCGATCAACAGGACCGAATCATCGTCTTCCCAACGGAGCCGGCGCACTTCGCCATTGATGGTGTCCGCAGCGGTTTGGATTTGTTCCTCTGTTACCTTCGTATCTTTCCCGAGCATATCACAACCAAGATCAAACGATCCAGATTCCCGGTTGATGTATACACCGTCCTTGAAGGTGGCAGCGTTCCACATACGGCTTCCAAGGTCCAGGATCCGGACCGTCCCCGGACGATAGTTGGTGAAGAAGGAAACTGCACCTTCCATCACGATCAGGACCCGGGAAATGTGGATCGTCCGGCTGTCCCCGTTTATAGTTACTTCGTGCTCCCCCTTGAGCAAATCCTTCAATCCGCGGCGCTCTTCCTCGTCCTCATAATTTTTGATCGGGATCGGCATGACAAGGAAGATATCGTCTTGGATTCCAGTTTGCCAGAGAGCGGCCAGGGTTAGCAGGAGGGTTTCCTTCGTCACCTTGGTCTGATCAAAGTTCCGGTACGGGTTGTATGCCTCCCGTTCCGCAAGTTGGCCAATGAAGTAGCCGGATCCGTTGTAGAACATCTCAATGTCGCCAGGAAGGTCCTCCCTATACCCTCGCTTGTGATACTGTCCCAACACCGACGGGAACATGAACGGTTTTTGACCCTCCGCAGCCACTTTCACACGGCTCCGTCCGCAATCGACAGCCACAATCTTCATCTCATAGCTCCTCCTTTATACATTCTTGAGAAGTGATATAGAATGTATATCCATATCCATTTTAATGCGGAGGAGCATATAAGTCAATGATTAGAAGTGATATAGAATGTCTAAAGAATGGCCAATAAGAGAACGTGAACTATCCACTTTTTCCCGGCGGTAGGCTTGGTTTATCCTGATGACAGGGGGAGGTGAACAAGAGGTAGGTGGGGGTTGCCTCCTTATCCTGAGTCTTATCCTGATGTGATAAGCATCAGGATAAGGGGCAATTCTGCGTCAAAAAACGCATGAAAATTAGGTGTTGAAATTTTTGGCATGATCTATTATTGTCTTACTTAGGAGGTAGATTTGATTGATTTTTGACGTCGTCAATGAACAAGTCACACCGCATCTTTCCATGAAGGACCGTCTTATCTTAGCGCTCTACGACCTCGGAATCTGCACCAAAGATCAGCTAAAAACCGTTTCCGGATGGACGGAGAACCAAGTATCCGGAGCGATCCGTCGGGTTCGGGATGCGGTGGGGAAAAAGGAGGCGGATAACTGGATCAGATCTTGGCAGCCACGGAGGGGTAAGCCGTTCGTATTCGCACTAGGCAAGGAAGGACACGCTTACGCCAAAGGATTGAGAGGCGAAGGAAACGGCAATGGGCATCCTCCGGCCTCTCATGTGTGGCACTTCGTGGGGTTGAACGAAATACTGTGCAGGTCAATACAATCTGGGTTGGAGGTGAAATCTTGGCTTTCCGGAAGGGAGTCGGCAAGTTGGCTGTACCACCAGTTGCTGACTCGGGACGAGAGTGGAAAGGTTTCCGTCCCAAAGACCCCGCTGAGGCCCGACGCCATGATGTTGGTGGGGAATCAGTGGTGGATGGTGGAGTACGACACCGGGACGGAAACGCCGATGAGACTGAGCGAAAAGTTCGCGAAGTATCTGGACCTGTCCCTGATGCTCGACCTTTCGGAGATTCCTCTTCTATTCGTGACGGTTTCGGATCAGAGAGTGAATACCGCCGAGTGGGCGTTTCGGCGGGCGTTCGAGGCGCATCAGGCGACGTGGGACAGAGTGTTCTTCCTGAAGGAGGGACAGGAGACGGACTTCTTGTCCGGGTCCTTGAGGGAATAGGCCACCGTTTATGGGCCTACCCTATAGCGTTATGGGAGATCGTTTCGGGGCTGGTCAAGTTTATCGTGGGCGTCTTGTGGCACTTTGGAAAGGCAACCTGGACCGGAGAGTTGTTCCCGCTCAGGGACGGCGGGAAAATCGTAGACCAAGGAAAGGTCGTAGGGTATCTTGATGGAGGCAAACCCCAAGCAATCGGACGTCTCTTGGCCATCCCGGTCCTCGCTTTGGTGGAAGGGTTCGAGGCCCTAAAGTACTTCAAATTCTATGTGCTGATGGTATTCTTGGCCAAGATCCTCATCTGGACAGGGTATCTGTCGGACCCGGGAAATACCTTCCCCATTGGAGCGGTATGGCTGGCCGCCGGTGCAATGGGTATCTCGTCGTTGTATTGTCTGGCGGTAATCGTCTACCAACGAAAGGCGAGAGGATTGCGGGAGATTCTCCCCCAGATGTTCTCAGGCAAGATTGAAGAAGATGAACCTCCTCGGGGGCGGGTATACCGCGACGACGATACCCTGGAGGTCAAGGTTGTAAGAGGATTGGAACAATTGGCGAAGAAAATGAATAAAGGAGAATAAAAAAAACCGGGCAGGAGTAAATCCCGCCCGGTTTTACTTTAAGCGATTGAAAAGGAAATCGCTGCTGCCTACTTTTATCCTAGTTGGTTTGTTCTATATTTGCAACATGTTAAAACAATTTTTTCCACGTCACGGGTCCTACAATGCCATCAACGGCAATTCCTACTTTTTTCTGGAATGACCGGACAGCGGCTTCCGTTCTCGGCCCGAAAATGCCGTCGATGGCCAAGCCACCCAACTCCCACTGCACACGTTTCACCCAGACACCCCGGCTTCCACGTCGCAAAAGATAACCAGGATACGTCGGAAAAAGATACTTCCAGGTTACAGGGCCTACAATTCCATCCACCCCGATACCCATTTCCTGCTGGAACTCCTTGACGCGGGCTTCAGTGCGCGGGCCAAAAATGCCATCCACCACCAGCCCCTTCAATTGCCGTTGAATTTTCTTGACTACTTCCCCGGTTGATCCCCGACGGATCATGTAGCCCGGGTATCCATCACCCGCTGGTTTGGTCTTCGGTTTGGAAGGTGCGGGGGATGTGGCCCCTTTGCCATCCTTGATCCGGGCCACAAATGCATCCCATCGCGGCAAAATGTTGCGGGGGCAGTTCTTCCCGGTCCAGTGTCGATGTGGAACCACATGGCTGACGGGGATGTCCAACTCATTCATCAGATAGCGAATCAATTCGATGGCGTTGGTTTCCGCTTTGGTCCGGTTCCCGTCTTCATTCTCGCAAATCTCAATTCCGATGCTTTCCCGATTCCCGGTTCCGCTCCCGGCATGCCAACCCATTTCGTTTGTGGGTAAGTGCTGGATAATCACTTTATCATCCACCGTGAAGTGCCAGGATTTAGACTCACCACCAGCCCCGTTTTTCAAATATCGGGCATGAGACTTCGCATCCGCGCCCTTCGTCCGGTTTGCGGTATCATGGACAGTAATAAACCGGGGACGAATTTTAGTCCCCGGTCGGTTGTGATTACCTTTCGGGATGAAATCCTTGATGATATTCATTTGCTCACCCCCACATCTTTCACGTTTTTCACCCCGCTATACAATCCGACAGCCGACAGCCCCATGGCGATTCCGGACCAAATCCCTTGGATCACATCCCCGGGGGACAAAATAAAAACCCCCGCCGCTATTCCAAGGGCAAGGGCTAAAATCGGAGAGTATCTTGCTGGAAATCCTGTTCTTTTCGCAGCTTCCACCAAAGCCATGATCAACCCTACAAGCGCCGCATCATCAAAACCGACCATGTTATCAGCCTCCGATCAATTTTTGAGCAAATTAAAAAGAGCACCCAGCCCCAGAAGGGCGATGCTCACCCACACTCCCCATTGTCTGTCCTCAAGTCTTTTCACCTTTTCGTTGACTTGTGCCACCTTCTCGTCAACTTGTTCTGTTTTTTGATTTGCTGCCCTCGCCAATTCCAAAGCCTCTCTACTTCTTTCATCTGCTTTGTCTGCTACTGCAACCTGATCCTTGAGGTATCGCATATCCGCTTTGATCTCCTGAAGATTCGCGTCCACCTTTCGCAAAAGCTCATACATCTCCTTTGGAGAGATGGTCACACTGCCATCAGGCAAGCGAATCACCTCCTTATCAGGATTGTTGGTTCGCCCATTCCTCAACGAGGAGATTGTACGCTTTACGGCATGCCTCCTCCTTGGTGGCGGCTGTAATCCCTGTGTCTTGATAAGTCTTCCTCAGAACCTTGTATCCGTTGGTTTCGTCTCCTTCTACCAAACAGGTCTCGTGCAAAATATCATTTTCCAATCCCTCATCAAGAAGAACAAAGGTCTTGTCTGTAAACTCGAATTTTTTCATGCTCACGCTCATTACTCTCTCCTCCTATTGACTCAATAGCCGTTTGCTTAAGTCATTTGGGTCGTTTTTTCTAAGAACAAATAAAAATAAGTAGTGTCATTAAGATGATAAACCACTCGGAAGCCTTGACTGGAAAATTGGTTCATTTCATCTGTTGCGGCTTGATTGTCATAAGGAGGATAGTAGATTTTATACTCATAGATATTGTTATCTCCAGGTTGTTTTCCCATCACAACTTTATAGATACGACCGTGGTAATGTGAACAAGCTACAAATTTATATCCATTTAATCCCTTTTCGTTCAAATCCCGTTCCAAATCTCCCCTGCCCAACCGATATTCAGTGATGTAGTCTTCCCCTTCGCTATAAGGAACCATGGAAAAAACGATATACTCCATGAAACTCACTCCCCGTTTGTTCTTTTTGTCAATCCGTTATACCGGTATTTCAGGTTCTTCACATCGTCAAACAGACGAAGTCCCTTGCTGATGGCTGACTGCTTGCCCACCACCACTTCGATTCGCTCCTGATTATCAGAAACATCGAAGGAAACGGCTCGGACCACATCCGTGGTGGACTGGTGCTTTAACCTGACTGGTACTATGTCGCCAATTTGGAAGTCCCGTCCATACTGAACCGTCGGCGTTTCCTGGAACTGAAAAGAGAAAATGGTTTTCTCTGCTTTTTCCGCAAGTATCGCCCCAATTTCTCGATTCAGGGTCTCTTTTTCCTCATTCCATCGAGAGTTCTGGGAATCGTTGATGTGGCCAGTATATTCCTCGAAGGATTCGATCACACCGTGAAGATTTTTGCTTGCTGTATCTCCGGAATAAGCAAACCGTCGGCTTTTCCCCTGGCCGGATCCGCCCATGAGAATTTGGTTGGCCTCAGGGCGCTGCCTGGTGTAGGTATATGCTGTAATCGTCCCCAAATCAGGCGACATGATCGCATTCGGCTTGGCTTGGGATGTGAGGCATTCAAACCGAATTTTGTATGCCGGACTACCGTCCGGGTTGGTTCCGCTTTGGTATTGATAAGCCGCCATCCTAATGGGATAGCCCTTGTAATCGGAGTAATCGGCTATTCCCTTACATAGCTCAAACAGGTTTTCTCCCCTGCCAGCGCTCCGCTCCTTATTGGGAATCGTATACCCGACCAAGTTATCGCGGGTAGTCAGGAATGACAGCCGGCGGGATGATTGTTCTTGCCCTTCTCCGATGTTATCCCATACAAAAGTGTGGATATGGGTGGAAGCTTTGGCGGTCGTTGTGGTGTCGGACAGGTTCGGAAAATAGTCTGTGTGTCCGCCATTCGCTGTCCCGTCCGTTGTCATGTAAGGGCTTGTCATATATTTCGGGTGAGGCAGGGCCAGATGGTCAGCGATCCATTGGAGATCGCATGATCCAGAGACGATCAGCTTCTCCCCCTCATCGTCGGAGACTATCTCGGTGATCTCCGTCATAGGGCCGCTCAGCAAAAAGTAGCCATTCCTTTCAATGTAAACGCCGCCTTTCCCACCATTTTGGGGATCGGCGGCGATTTTAAGAAAGTGTTTGGCTCCTTCGCTGTTTAGATCGAGTTCCATTTTCCACTTGCTTACCTCATTAAAGTACAGATTGATTTGCAGGCTTTTCCAATGTGGAACCTCGCCGATGAATTGGAGGTCTTTATTCCGGACGCGAATTCGATAATCAGCGGCCCGGTCCGGCATCGCTACGGCTACGGCCACTTTCTACACCCCCCAATACGGCGGTTGAAACTCCACCACGATTTTGGTGTTGGCGTCGGTGCTGCCTCCATCCAGATCGACTACATATTCGCCGGGAGGAATGGAGAACAGTTGGTTTATCGATGGGTCCAAAAACTGATAGAGGTTTTGGCCGTCGTCGAAAATGATGGTTTTCCTTCCGGGCCTAGTGTCCACCACGACGTAGCGGCCAGCCGGGATCGTGAATCCGGTTAGCTTGAACTCGGCATAGATGTTCAGGTCGTTGTTCGGGTCTACCAGTTGGACCTGCGGGTTCGTTATCGGCCCATACAATTTGAAAATCGGCCATGCTTCGGCGTCTCCAGGATTTTTTACCATGACCTCAGTAGGAAAATACCCGGCATTTTCTGGACCAGCTCCATCCACCACGATCCTCTCGCCATACCAGAAAGGATCGAACGCCCGGAAGGAAAGGACAACTTTTTTCCAACTAGGACCTTGCTCCCCCTTGCCTTCTTTTCCGATGATGTCAGCCAAACGACAATTGATATACCTGGCTTCACCTTCCGGTTGCACCTCGACAAGAACCAGCGGTTTGTCTGCAAGCTTGGCAGTCAACTCTCTAACCTTTTGTCGGATCTCGTTTCGATTTGCTCCGTTAATTTGGATAAGAAAATCGATTGGTCTGGGATCTTTAGTAGTAAATTGATGAACCGAACCTGGAGCACCAAAAACCCGATATTCTGCAAAAGAAAGCGGAGCCATCTCAGCCCCGCTTCTATCACCCAAATATTTATATCCATCCCGGTTATCAAAGATAATCAACGGTTGGGGCGGAATGGTAACTACATCCCCCGGTGTTTCCGTCCAGCTCACCGTCAGGTTGTCAATCGTACACAAATCCCGTCCGTGTATAGGACTAGAATCTCCTGCATCCCGCTGGAGTTCAAAAGTGAGGGTGTAAGTTTGGCCTGGTGTTAAATTCAGCGTTTCCTTCCACCACCTACCCCACGGACAAGCCCATTTGGAGCTGACTTTTTTTGATGTAGTCAAATCGATATCGCACCAGTCGAACTCCTTCCAGATTGAATAGTTCACCCAAATTCGGTATTCCTCGTACAGGCGAAGATACCCTGTGGACTTGTCTTTGGACTTGCCGCGCTCCAACTCAACGAAATTCCACCACTCGACCTTAGCGTTCTTCACACCGTTCGGTACCTTGATGATGAAATCGACCGCCGCGTCCTCTTCATTCTTGGTCTTCTCACGCTGCGCCCGGAAGCTGTAGCTTCCCTGGTAGGCGATTTTGGTCGTGCGTACCCAGCCCGCCTCGGGGTACTCGGATTTGCCACCACCGCTTTTGAGCTTGGATGGGTTGTTTACTGTGAAGAATTTGTTGATGGTGGAACTCTCGAAGGTTTCCGTCACTCTAAAGTTATTGGTGGTCGTTTTGATCTCGGTCGTTGGAGCGGTGGCCACGTACAGCAGTGATTTGCTCGGGATGTCGTAATAAACAATTAGATCATCCAGGTATACAGAATCAGTGTAGGAGTACCCCCCGCTGTCATCTTTGGTGTATTTTAACAGGAGTTCATATTCTACACCAGGAGTTAGATCTAATTCTACTGTCTCCCATCCCTGACTCGGTCCCGCTATTCCTTGCCAGATCGTCTCGCCATTAAGGGTAAACTCTCCCACATCTCCATTGGGAGTGGCATCGTGAAGAGCACTGAATTTCAGCTTTGGATTGATGGCGGTGATAGGTACTTTAAACCTGATGGCTGCCGCAGCACTCGCACTGTCGGGAATGGTTGGAGCCCGACCCGCTTCATCAATGCCAGATCCGTCTGCGTCCACGTCCTCAACACCGTAAGAGTAGTAGCCGGATTTACTTTTTCGCTCCGTTACTTTGAATCCATATGAGAACCCGGCTGCTTTATCGATCACAGTGAAGAAAGGGTCCATTTCGGAGGTTTCAAAATCCAAATATTTGACAACCCCTGCCGTCGGCAGTTCAATAGTAGCGGGATTTGTCTCCTCTTCCCAAGTTACTTCAAAATCATCAACGGTAATGCTCTGGCCGTTGGTCGAAGTGGTGCGATAATGCTGGAGAGTGATCGTTTGATATCCTCGACGAATGACGGAGGAAGTTGCATCAGATGCAGTGTAAACTGCCGCTGCGGTCCCGCCGTTGACGGTTATTACTACGTTTCCGTTGACGTAAACTCTTAGCTGATCTGTTGGGTGGGCTCGAGACGCATCCACCCACAGTTTAATGGTGATGTTTTTGGCGTTAACCGGAACGGTATATTTGATTTGTGCGCCGGACCACGTAGCAGAACCCGCAGCCACTGTTTCTGAAGTATATCCATAAACCCCTGTTTCTTTATAGGTGGTATCTTTGAACCATCCTTTAGAGTATGTTGGTGCTACATTTACGACGGAAAAAAAGTCGGTCTCCTCATAATCAGTAACTGTGTTTCCCTCTTGAAGTTGTACATTTCGATACCATCCAGTGCCTCCGGTCATGCCAGGAGTTGCCCGAAAATCAGGTTTCACTCTGGCGAAATAAGCATTGCTTGGAGCAGTCAAGGTAATCGAAACCCGCTTCCATCCCGTCGTGTTGTATGCCGACGGTGATGTTCCTGAACCAGAGATATACTGCTTGTTTTGGTCGTACCACCGAATCAAAATACGCGGGCCATTATTAGTATCTATCTGTCCCTCCCCCTTTACTTCGCACGAAGCGGTATAAGATTGGTTCGGGACAACCGGGATATATTCGCTACTTTCAACTCCCGGGCTGCTGAATTGGGAGGCGTTGCTTGAAAGTACGTTTATAACCTGTGCCTTTTCCCCCTCATCAAAGAACCATTCGGCAACGGCGGTTGCATCCGTCGCTCTTATGAAACCGTCCGCCAAACCGTCACCGTCGGTGTCTCTCGACATCGAAGAATAGGCAAGCAAATTTTCAAACCCTAACTTTTTGGTGGTAGTTGTCATAGTCTCACCTCCCGTCATGCAATAGAAAACCTGCAGGAAAAGGGGCCTTAGGCCCCTTTCCATCTAAGCCAACCTTTCAAGATTTTGTATCGCTCGAATTACTTCTCTCTGCGTTCCTACCGGATTAGCGGCTCCGTTAACAGTAATGTTGTAGATTCTATTGATAACGGGTCGGCTAGTGTTAGCCGTCATTTGTGAAGTCTGCGTCGAAGTTCTTGTTTGAAGTTGATTGAGAGTTGTTTGGGAAAGCATTTCCGCAACCCGTTGGACGTGAGGCAGACGTTTTCTCATGCCCTCTTCATATCCTTGGGCTGCAAAAACCCCTATCTTCATCATCTCGCGGGATGGTGATCTACTATCCAGAGCTCTCTTAATGGCGTTCATGGCGGCCCGTGCGATCTGCTTGGCCGCATCAATGACGCCGTACTTCCCGCTCAGGATCCCTGCCGCAAATCCAGTGGAAACACTCGCCCCCAGTCCATGCACCCCGCTGACTTTCAGATTACTTTTCGCTCCGCTGGCCACAGACGAAGCAGCTTTCGCAGCACCTGCTTTCTTGCTGGCGATTCCTCTTTGGAACTCACTTCCTACCTTCCTTCCACCGCCACCGTCTGTAGCACTCGCCAGCGTTTTCGTCGTTGTTCCCTTAAGTTCGCCAGCAGCTTTTATAACATTCGGTTTGCTGGCATTCAGTCCTTTTGCCATAGAGGTTCCAGCGGCTTTCCCTTCGGGAGTCAGATTCGTCTTTGCCCCATTTTTCAATAAAAACTGGACACCTTTAGCAAACTGCTCAACACTGATTTTGCCGGATGATAAACCTTGTAACAGTGTTTTAACGGTGAATTGCCCTTCGGCCCCCAGATCCACCTTAGCCTTGCTTTTAATGTCTAATCCCAAATCAGCTGCCGCCTCAACTACATCAATGGCCCCGGTCTGCATTCCGAATCGGAGAGTTTGGATGTTTTGTTTTCCTTCAGCAGAAAGATCCACTTTCATCCCGTTTTTGATCTGGGTACGAAAATAGGCATACACAGCATCAAAACCCAACGTCCCATTAGAAAGTCCCTCTGCAAAGGATTGAGCAGTCATTTGCCCGTATCGCCCCAGATCGATTTTCATCTTTGATTTGAGATCTAAACCGATTTTGTCAGCAATTTCTGCCGGGTCCTTCGATCGAAGCCCCTCTACAAAGGATTCGATCGCCTTGATTCCTTCCGGAGTGAATCGGCCTGCTCCGTAGACATTCCGAAGTTGGTTCATGTGGGCAATGGCAACATCCCGGGCGGTATATTGGCCGGATTGTAACCCCTTAATAAAGGAGTTGATGGAAATTAACCCTTCCGGTCCAAGGTCGATCTTAAATCCATCTCGGGTTTCGACGGCCAGAAATTCAGCAGCGATGCGGGCTTTTTTCCCGCCTTTTCGGATTGTCGCAGCAAACCCTTCGACGGATTGCGCCCCAATATCTCCATATTCTTTGATCAGCTTTTCCATCCTTGACTTCAATTCGTTTTGGGTCTTTTCGCTGCTCTCGATTCCCTCTTCAAAAAATGCATCCCAAATTTTCTTCCCGCGTTGTTTGTTTAAAGATTCTATATCACCAATGAGTTGACTTTGGCTCTTGATGATCTTACCAGTATGAACATCATAGAGATAAGCTTCTTCAGACAGACTATCCTGTAGCGTTTTAAGTGCTTCTGCGCGTTTTGACTTGGCTGTAGCAATGAGATCTTGTTCTCCAGCCTCCACGATTTTGAGGATCATGTCATACTGTTCTTTGGTGATCTGACCGTTGGCGAATGCTTCTTCCCAAGTTTTCCTTTGGTTTTTAGCCCATTTTTCGGCAGCTTTAATCGCTTTTTGATATGCTCCTTCAATTTCTTTAACCCATTTCTGAGCCCCTTCGGCGGTAATCTTTCCTTGATTGGCCTGGATCGTTTCCATGAAATTATTCAAATCGCCAACGCGTTTAACAAATGTCTGTGCCCCTTGATCCACATCCTTCAAAGCCTGGTTATATGCTTCGGCAAACTCCTTGGGCATCTTTGATACATCGCCGCCAAACTCTACCAGGCCCTCCCGGATAATCTTATTGGCTTCTTGGATCCGCTTAATTTGAGAATCAATAGCCTTAATCGCCGTGTCTGTTACTCCTTCAACGGCGGGTTCTAACGCTTTGGGGACTTGTTCCAGCAAAGATGCGGCTGCCTTTTGAATATTGATCTTGTCTTGATTCAATTCCGCCGTAATCTTATCTCCCATTTGAGAGAAAATGGCCACGGTTTCATCCACGATTTTTTGGGCCTCTGCACCAGTCGCTGTCCGGAGTTTTGCCAAATTGACAAGGGCTTGGTCTCGGAGATCCAAGAACCCACGGGCTGCCTGCTTCGTCCCCTCTGAAACACCACGACCAAAGCGGATCGCATCCTTCTCCATTTGCTCCATGTCTTTGGATGCCTTATAAGCCCCCGCACTGAAGGTCCCCAAAGCGACTGCTCCACCAACAACTGCAGCCGTAAATGGGTTGCTAATCGCAATGATGCCAGCGACAGCCGCACCAAGCCCCAACATTCCAGCTGTTACGGAGGCAAAAATTCCAATGGCCTCTTTGGTAGTCGGGTTTAAATCACTGAACCATTCAACTACTCCCTTCAAACCTTCAGCTGCTTTCCGCAAAATCGGGAGGAAGGCGGATCCCATTTGAATCTGGAATGTTTCAAAAGCCCCTTTGAGCTCTTCGACAGTTCCTTTTAGGTTATCCATCCGGGTTTGTGCCACTTCCATTGCTGTGGTCTTCGACATTTCCCGGATCATTCGCTTTACGCCCGATGCTCCTTCCTTGAAGGCGATTGTTGCAGCCCGTACCGCATCGGTGCCAAACATCGTTTTCAAAGCTTGATTTCGCTGTTCATCCGACAAGTTCCGGAGCTGTCGCCGGAGAATTTCGGCTATCTCCGCAAAAGATTTCACTCGGCCATGAGCATCGAAAAATTGGTTTCTCCCGTCAGCGGTGATGATTCCGAGCCGCTTCATCTCCTTCGCCGCCGATTTGGAGGACGGCGTTAGGTTGAGCAGCATCGTCTTCAGCGAAGTTCCGGCGTCGGATCCCTTGAGCCCGTTCTGGGCAAAAACAGCGAGAGCAGCAGCTGTATCACGGAAGGAAAGACCCGCGCTTGATGCCACTGCTGATACTTGAGATAGACCATAATTCAACTCTTTGATATCCGTTGCCGATGCATTGGCGGCTCCGGCCAAAATGTCCGCTGCTTGAGCCACCGAAAGATTGTCCTTCCGAAAAGCGTTCAACACTGTGGAAGCGATCTGCGCCGCTTCAGCCAGGTCGATTTCCCCTGCAGCAGCAAGGTTGAGCGCTCCGGCCAACCCACCATCCAAGATCTTGGCTGTGCTCACCCCTGCTTTTGCTAGCTCCTCAATTCCTTGTGCAGCTTCTGCTGCAGAGTATTTGGTTTCGGCTCCCAGTTCCAAAGCTAATTGCTTGAACCGTTCCATTTCCTGCGCTGAAGCACCAGTGACAGCTTTGACACTCGACAGTTGGGCCTCAAAATCTGCTGCTTTGTATACCGCCGATCCGAAAGCCACTGAAAATGCAGCGGACATCACCCCTAAAGCAATTCCAGTATCAATGGCCTGTTCCCGCACATGAAATAAATTCTGTCTAAAACGGGTCCACAGTGGCCCCTGCCGGTTTAACTGCCCGGTCAATTGACGGAGGGAACCCTCCAAATTGGCGAGCGTTGCGCGGGCTTCATTGAGCCGGATGGCAGCTTCTTGGGTTGCTTGCGCATTCTGCCCCAAATTTCGAGCAGCATCCTTATAGGCCAGTGATAGAAGACTGACTTTTTTCCTCTGAAGCTCGATTTGTTGCTGCAGGTTGCCGATTTTCACCCGAGCGAGATCATTGGCATTTCCAAACGCCCGTGCTTTAGCTTCTGCTGCCTGGTACTCTGAATGAGCCAGGCGCATTTTTTGATCCAGCTGGTCCAGGGAATGGGTGAGGCGTTGATGAAGCTGAGAAGAAGACCCCAATTGACCGTTCAATCGCTGGTGCGCTGCTTGCATATTAATGAGTGCAGCCCGGGCTTTGTTCAATTGGGTCTCAAGCCTTTGGGCTTGTTTCGATTCCGCGCCCAGCTTCTCCACCGTCTGTTGGTGGGCTTGGGCCAAAAGGGACACTTTTTGTTTTTGGAGATCAATCTGCCGACCCAACAGCTGAGACTGGAGTCTAAGCTGATCTTCGGATTTTCCGAACGCCTTCACCTTGGCCGCGCTTGCATCAAATTCACTTTTGAGCAGGCGCAGTTGCTGGTTGATTCGGGAAACAGCCTGGTTAAATCCTTGAGAATCCAGTACCACTTCCCCTTTTATTCGCCCTAAGATTTCCTCGGCCATACTTGTTCACCCCTTCCCTAAAAAATCCCCAGCTGATCGATGTATGCCATTTTCGATTGATGTTTCTTTCGCTGCTCATAAACGACCAATCGCATGTAAAAGGCGATATCCATCTGGTCAATTTCGTGCAATTTCCAACCAGATTGGAGGAGATTCAGATACAGCTCATTCAGGACTTTTTCCGGTGAGGTTTCTTTTTTTGGGTAGGGTTTCCCACATTCAACTCCTGAAGCGGTCCCGTAACCTGGCTAATAATCCGGTAAACAATCTCCCAAGATTGATCCACTACCCGCCGTGCATCTGTCCCCCGTTCATATTCCTCAACGGTAAACTGGTTGCCAAACACTTCCGTGATAAAGTGGTAGAGCTCATCCAACAGCTCCTCTTGTTCTTCTAGAGTCGCACCTGTCTCGGAATCCATGACCTTTTTCAGGAACTTCTCTCTCTTATCGGATATCAAGAGCGCTTTTCGAAAAAGGTACCCAGAAATAAAGTCCTGCGTGTAGGTTTTCGTCTCCCCATTTAGCCGAAGCGTGATTTTCAGCATGTTAAAACCCCCCATTTTAAAAAAGAAATAGGGCCGAAGAATCGGCCCTATTATCAAGTACCGCTGCCGCCTCCCGGTTCAACAACAGCGTCAAACCAGGTGCTACCCAGAGTAAAACTTTCATCTGAAGAGTCGCCTGAAATCATCCAGAGATCGTCGAAATCCCGTTTAACAAAGGTTCCTTGGATGGTCGGGTGTTGGAACTCGACGTTTTCCCCTTTAGTAGCCAGATTAATCTCCACTGGTTGGAACTTACCCTTATACAGCCAGACATACAAGTAGGAGCCATCCGCCTTTTGGCTCCGAAAACCAAGGGCAACGTAAGGCGCCACATCACCCGCACTTCTAACAAGCAACCCGTTCTGGTACGTATGCCCCAACAGCACCGCTTGTTTATCCAGCGGAATTTGCGAAACCTCCAATTCCACCTCGATCCCGCCGAGCGAACTGGCGGTTTCGGTCGGGCCGTCATCGGCATAATCCGTCACCGATTCCACTTGCGGCGTAACCCGCGCCGTCACAGCCGGAGCCAGTTTTTGAGGTGTGTCATAAGTGACACCAGTAGCGTCATCCTTGGTCAACAAGGCAAAATACAGGTCCTTCAAACCCACAAAAGCAGAAGCACTCGGTCCAGGCATGGTTTAACTCCTCCTTAGATCAGAAATTTTCCGCTGTATCTCAGTGCTTTGTGAAAGACTTGAGTGTCGTCTTCAAATAAATCAATGGCAGATGTACGGTAAAAGCCGAGCTCCTTCATAGTCTCATCTACTTCCCGGGCAATCGGCGATAGTTGACCCGGGTTTTTAGCCCAGATGGAAATTTGAAAGGAAACCCGGCTGGACACCGGCGTATCGTCATGATAGTCCTCGTCGATGTTGTTCAACTCAAAATAGGTGATCCGGGGGAACTCTTCGGCATTCGGTGCAACCATGAAGTAGATCCGAGGCCCCCCAAGCAGAGAGATCAACTCCGAATTGTTGTCCAATGCTTGAATGACAGTAGGTTTGAGGTTGATCACAACCCTATCCCCTGCCTCAACTTCTCAGCCATCGCTCTCAGTACGCGATTTCGGGACTCCACAACACTGGGCTCCACAAAGGGCTTTGGAGACATTTTGGAAGTCCCGAACTCCAGAAATTGAGCGTAAAAAGATTCTCTCCCTGGCCCCACTTCAATTACTTTGGCACCTTCTTTCTGTTTAACGCGGCCCATCTGAATGTTGTCCTTAAGGTGAACCCTCCGCTGTTTGTCTGAAGGCCCGGGAGCATTCCGGCTCATCGTTTCCTGGAGCTCTTCCGCTCCTGCCCTCAGAGCGTTGTTTTCTACCCGCGAAGCCCGATTCCCCAGCTGATGGAGCCTTCGCGTCATCTCATCAAAGCCGGAAATTTTCATATCAGCCACCGGCCACCACATCCTTTGCGATGATATGAAGCTCCTGATGCCGACCGGCAATGTCTACTACATGCACAATATTATATTGCTGACCACCATAGGAGATCCGCATGTCCGGGGTGATGCCGATTCGATACCGGATACGAAACAGGGTGTACCGTTCCGCATTGATGGCCGCCGCTTGCAAAAACTCCTTCCACCGGATGGACATCGGCTCAACCGCCGCCCAGACAGTCACGACATCTACCCAAGTTTCCAGGACGTTTCCTTCTGGATCCCGAATAGTGGTTTTCCGTTGAAAAGTAATCCGGTGGCGAAGATCACTGATCCGCATCGCCTTTACCCTTCTTTGTCTTCCCTTTGGGCTTTTCGGCGGTCTGTTGATTGATTTCTCCCCCGATGAATCCCTTTTTCCGGAGTTCTTCCACCCGTTCGGCGTCGTCAGTTTCGTATGTGCTCCCCGTTGGATAGTACACCCGGGTGTTTTTGTCGATGAACTCCGATGTAACACGGTACTTCTTCAAAGTTAATCACCTCACTTCATCCGGAGGTCGTTCCGTCTGGTGCGCTGTAGTCCTTCAACTGAAGAATGATACTCTCCAGCGCGAAATTGAACCGATCTATCCGTACCGCCGGATCCCGGTTCTCGTAGTGGAGAGCGCAGTAGAGCATCACAGCCAGCTTGTACAGGTTACTGTTCGACTCGGGGACCCCCGCGTTGGCCAGGTACTCCTTAGCGCCTTCGACGAGGAGAGTGAGGATGTCATCATCCTCACTCCCATCAATACGAAGGTATTTTTTCAGCTCATCCAGCGACAACTCCAGCATGGTTCATGCCCCCATTATCCTACAGGCACAACCTTGGCGCGACGGAACGCGGATTTGAGCAGGATGTGTTGATCGATCCACGCGGTGATGACAAAGAGATAGTCACCCGTGTTGACATCTTTGTCGGTATCGTAAACCAGCGGGCCGTCGTAATTCAGGTGTACGTAGTTGAAGTCACCCACAATCGGAGTAGTCGCGGAGTCGCTGAAGACAACCGGTTTACCGATGATGCTCTCCGGCGGAGCATTGAAGAGCACAGCGGACCCGTTGGACAGCGTTTGGAGGATCCGGACATAATCCGCGTAGGTCATGCACACCCGAGCATTTTCACGGAAATCCTCGTGCAGATCGGCGATGGCTTGAGTAATGGCTTCATACAGATCCGCACCGGAAACTTCCTTGATGTTGTTCTGGGTGGAGTAGAAAGACATATGCTCCTCGCCAGTAGCTGGAGTCGTCGCAAAGGACACCTTTTTCTCTTTAGCGGCCAAACCGGAACGGAGCGCATTCTCCACGTAATTGACCAAGTTGAGATCGGAACCGTGGAGAACCGTATCCGAAATGGTTGCTTTTACCTTGAACTTGTGCCGACCAAAGGAAACCTTGTCCCCTGTGAGCGCCAGTTCCTTAGCGGTTTCATCGTCTCCGATAAAGGCATCATCGTCCAACGTATAGGCGATTTTCGGCACTTCCAATCCCCGAATGTTGGACATGCGAATAACATCACGGAGAGGGTTCCGCGCAAACGGCTCATAGACCAACGCATCGGTCATGGTGGTCGGCAAGAGCTTCTCCCCGCCGGAGGGCTGCGGTGCAGGGAGCGCCCGCAGGACATTCATCGCTTCTTCGGACATCGGTCGATTCTGGATAGCAGCGCGAATCAGTTCCGCCTTGGCGGCAATCAGTTTTCCTTCCTCGTTTTCCACTACACTGATGGGGTTCTCTTGCTTGATTTTGGCCTGTTGTTCCTTTTCCACCTTGTCATGCTGCTCTTTCAGCAGTTCAAACCGCTGCTGCAAGTCAGCTTTTTTGTTCTTCAATTCTTCGATTTCTTCCTTTGTGACAGCGGGATTGGCCGCCTTGTCCACCAGCTGCTCCTCGACGTTTTTCAATTGATTACCAACAGTAGCGAGCTTTTCTTTTAGATCATACAGGGTAGGCATGTTTACAAACCTCCTATCAATTTGTCAATTTGCTCAATGTTTTTCTTGGATTCCACAATTAACTTTTGTCTTTCTTCCTGACTCAAGCCGCTTTTTTTGGCACTTTGCAAGGCTTCTAACAGCTCTTTCGGCGTGTTCTTATACCTGTGGAACAACTCTGTATCCGCGATGGACGCTGCGATTCCCTTCGCCTCCACCACTTCGTCACAGAGCCCATAATCAGCACACTCTTGAGCGGTCAGCCAGGTTTCATTGTCCATGAGTTCGGAAATCTTCTCCAAACTCAACCGGCTTCCGGCTTTGCTCAGATAGGCTTCGATGATGGATTCCCTGATTTTATCCAGATCATCGGCCATTTTTCTAAGATCTTGGGCATTCCCAATGGCCAACATCCAAGGATTATGGACCATCATCATCGCATTTTTAGGCATAAAAATAGTGTCGCCAGCCATGGCCACGACACTCGCAATACTTGCAGCCAAACCGTCAATATGGATGTTCACCTGGGCTTTTTGCCGCTTCAAAATAGAGTAGATCGCCTGCCCTTGGAAGACGCTCCCGCCCGGGGAGTTGATATATACGTTAAGCATTTTGATGTCCCCCAGGGCTTCCAAATCTTCTTTGAAGCTCTGTGCTGTTGTGTCAGTATCATCCCACTTGTGCGGTGTGATCTCGCCGTAAATGTAGAGTTCCCCAGTGTTATCCGCCACGTTTTGGACTTCCCAAAATTTTTTCATCGTTGTTCACCTCCTTATTATCACCTCCTCTCGTTCCTGTTCCGGTTGCCCTTCTCGTTGATCAATCGGTGTTAGATCTCGACTCATATATAGTTTGTCACCGCCTTTCATCGGTGGTAGTTCTTCATAGGCGCGGACCTCGTTTGGTGTGAACCATCCGGAACGAATGCCTTTAAAGTAGAAATCTCCTCGGGTTTTGATGTCTCCACGCAAAAGAGCGTTCACGTTGAATTTAAATCCTAACCCTCGTGAACGCTGCCGCTTGGTCAACAGTTTTCGGTTTAATTCTTGCTCATATTGCCGGACAATTGGAATGAGCGTTCCCTGCACAAACTCCAGCGAAAGCTGTTCCATACTGGAGTAGCTATGCCCTTCCGTTTCGCCCAGCATATGAACCGGCATGTTGAAGACAGTAGCCACCCGCCCCCGGGTGATCTTTTCAACTTCGAATACCTTCGTGTCGATGATGTTCCGCTCAATCGGGGTGATCTCCATCCCGGATTCTTGGATGATCACACCGCCATTGGCTTGGTAGAACTCCTTGAAGTTGTTGAGGATCTCAGCCTTTTTTTCTTTCGACACATTAGCACCCAACTTTAGGATGAACGACGCCAGAATAGCGCTGTTCATCTGTTCCAGGCTAAATGTCCGGACTTTCCCGTCGTAATCCACCGTGTTTTTGAGCACATCAATCGGACTGATCCCCTTGTACCCGACAGAATGATAGGCAAGACTCTGCCCAACCGTCGGAATGTGTTTGACGTGGATCATGTCCATGTTGTGGACAAAATACCGGCCTTCGTCCCCTTCAATTTCATACCATAATTCGCGAGTTTTCTCCTCGATAACGGGTTCCACCCGTGACGGATCCAGAGGTAAGAGGGCCGCTACTTGATAGAGATCATCATATATTTTCAACGCGTATGCATTTCCATGGGTGTTCCGGCAGACTTCCATCGTCCGGATAAAATCAAAGCTGGTCATGTTCGGATTGGGCGAGTTCGCCAGTAAATCCGCTATCGGGTTATTGACAGGGGTATAATCCTGATATAGCTTGAGCGGCAGGCTGGCCATCGCGTTCGACAGCCGAGAAACCGCCGCAAAAATAGTTTCCACCGTCGCCAGCGTGTTGCTTGTTTTGCCGGCAAAGATATTGCTCGGAGAAAACCATTTGGTAAAGTCGTACCCCAGCCCGCTGTATCTTCCCGTTAAAACGTTCCACGCCATTTTCATCCGCTGAATGAAACGCAACTTATCACCCCCTTAACAAGTCTTGGATCGACACAAATTCCACCTCTCCCGCTGACTGCGGCTCCACCATCCGCTTCATCACTTCGGTGTGAGCATTAAGCCAGGCGGCGAATCCGTCAATTTTTCGGTATCGGTTCTGTTTGGTCGGCAACCAGTTTTCATTCCGGTCTTTGACTAGCTTCACGTTGTTCAAGTGCCACCGAAAGAGCTTGTTCCGGTTGTAAATCACCTTTCCATCCAGCAAAAGCTCCTTGATGTCCTTAAGAGCCGGACTGAGTGTCAGCGCTCCCTGCCGTACCACCTGCGTCTGAAAACCGTATGTCTGCAAATCCGCCACGAGGCGGTAAGCATTAGCCGGATCGTAAGTGATCAGATCAATGGTGTAGTGTTCCGCTTGCTCCACAAACCAGTCGAATACCAGTTTATAGTCCACATAGTCCCCGGGGCAGATGGTCAGCCATCCCTCCTCCTGCCATTCCCGGTAAGGGAGCTTTTCATTATCCAAATTAACCTTCCGCTGCGGGACGAAGGAGTGGGGTAATACAAAAATCCGCCCATCATCAAGCGGGAACTCCAAGCAGACAGATGTAAAGTCCTCCGTTTCGGAGAGGTCGAATCCCCCGACACAGTTTCTGCCAGCCAGCTTTACCAGATCCATCACACCATCATTCCGTTTGATCACCTCGAAATCGACGAAGGATTGTTCATCCGACTGGACAAACAGATTCAGCCGTTTGGTGATGAAGTCGTTTCGTTCTGGTGGAATGAGCTTCCGGGTGTTCCACTCCTCAATCATCGTCTCCAGATCGATGGTAACACCCAGATTTGGGTTGGCTTTCACCCAGTTGGCCGGGTCCTCAATATCGTCTTCCTCATCAAGCTCGGCCATGAAGTAGAAGGAGCGCTCATCCTGGATCACACCTTCCAGCACGTCAGCTGCCTTCTCGTAGTAGTCCATGAGCGGACCGTCCAGTTGGTATCCCGCCGTCGTGATGTAGAGAATGAGCGGCTGAGAGCGAGCCCCGGTACTGTTTTTGATGACGTTGATCAACTTGTAATCCTTGTACTCGTGGATCTCATCGAAAATCCCGAGATGACAGTTAAGACCATCTAGTTTCTCGCTGTCGGATGCTTGCGGCTCAATTTTGGAAAATGTTTTGTCGAAGTGGATGGCATCTCTGAGCACCCGGAAGTGCTTTGACAGAAGCGGCGATGCTTTGACCATCTTCTGACACTCATCGAAAACCACCCTAGCCTGTTTCATGCTGTTGGCCAGGAGATAGACATCCGCGCCTTTTTCTCCGTCCTTGGAGCAGCCATAATTGGCCAAACCGGATACCATCGTCGATTTCCCGTTCTTTCGGGCAACAAAAATAAGCCCCTCCTTAAACCGTCGGAGCTCGGTGTCTTTATGGACCCATCCGTAGAGTGAACCGATGATGAAGTGTTGCCACGGCTGTAACTCCAACCGCTTGAAATTCCCCTTGGATGGTTTGCAGAACCGCTGGATGAAATAGATCGGGCGAAACCCTTTTTCTTCGTTGAACACCCAGGGGAAATCCTCCGTCCCTTGATGTTCCAGATCCCGGAGATGACGCTCGCACGCCTGCCGCACCTTCTTTGAGACGACAATACGACCAGCAACAGCATCCCGGGCGTATTGGGTGGTGAGCAGATTAGAATGCTTCGAACTCATCCACCGTCACCGCCTCCGTGACCTTCTTCTCGGAGGCAGGCGTCAACTTGAGCTCGGCTTGAAGCTTCCGCTGCTGCTCGACGATCTTCAGAATTTTGTCCACCGATTTGTTTTCACGGAACATCTCCTGAGTTCCATTTTTGAAAAGTTCGACCACACCGCGATCCTTAATGTCATCCATGTGCTCCTGTTTAAGCTGTTCCAAGAGGACTATGTTATCTACTATCATGAGAGTCCGGTCATTCAGGTTGTTCTCTTTTTCTAATTCCTGAATGAGGATCTGGAACAGCTTTTTAGCCTCTCTATGCTTGATGATCTTCTTCGGCTTGTAATTCATTTCACCACCTCCCTCCCGCAAAATCACCCCCCTCGCGTGAGAATGCCCGGCGCGGTCGAAACGAAGGGCCGCCGCCGGTCCCGGGTGATCGGCCTTCCAGACTTCGAGGGAGGGGGGGATCCTCAAAAGGCCACAGCTTCATCGTTTGGAGCGGCCCGAATGATTCTTGCCTTGCGCCTCTTCTCCACTCCTCCCCCACCCCTCCCCTTCTCCGGATGTAGGCGGTTATGGCATGAAGCACAGACGCTTTCCAGGTTGCTTTCATCAAATGCTTTATCTGGGTTGTCTTTTAGAGGGTCAATGTGGTGTACCACAAACGCAGGCGTCAGCTTCCCATTTCGAAGACACCGCTGACATAAGTAATTGTCGCGAGCCAACACTGCCTCACGACATTTTTTCCATGCCGTGGTCTTATAAAATGGATTGGTTTTTTTCATCTCAGATCCCGCCTTGATTTAAAAAGAAAAGCGCCCAAACGGGCACTTTTATGTATTCAATCCATTATTACTTCTATTGAAAATAGATCCTTGAATTTCTTCTCGATATCTCCTGCATAAATCCTTCCATCTTCGGTATTCTTGGAATCAAGTTCAGAAAAGAATAAAGAAATCTCCTCAAATGTTTTCGGTGCTTCTTGTACGATTGCGGTACCATCCTTAAACTTAAATACCATCTTCAAGTTCATCCCTCCTACCTACATATTCGGCAGTAGATGGTATTTTCCTTCATGCGATAATATTGAAAAGAGAACTGAAAGGAGGAGTGAACATGGACGAAATAAAAAACATGCTTCAGATTCTCTTGACTAATCAACAGCATTTAAATACTCGGATGAATCACTTAGTAGAAAAAATGGATTGTCTGGAGAGCCGCATGATATCTTTTGAGGATAAATTAGATCAGATGCTTACTCGTTCATTGCAAATTTCTTCTTCGGTTTCTTGCCAAATAATAGACCGCCCCGCCGATCATTGACTCACCCCCGGCGATCGGACTACCTCCGATCCTTCGGCCCATCCAGATTTGGCATCGGACATCGAAGACTAGGGGGTTTGCGGGCAATCCCCAGATTTGTGAGGAGCAATCGGGGCACCTACATATTGACGGGTTTTTTGATGAAATCACAGACCGATCACGCTCCTCGCTCACTACCATTCTACTACAGAAAAGCGGGCATATGTTCCCGAAAATGTCCCTTTTTTGTCCCTTTTTTGTCCCTCTTTTGACTCACCTAACCAACGATATCAACCCGGCCACTTCCGCATATATCTCCAAAGCGCTTTCCTTAATCCGGTAGAAGGTGTTTTTTACAATCCCCATTTCCGCCTCGATGTATTTCCGATCTTTCTCCTCAAAGTACCACAGGCGGACCAATTGCCTTTGCTCATCGTTCATCGCAGACAAGGCATTCTCTACCCGGGAAACCCGCCGAAGCAAGTAGGCCCGCTCTTGCGCTAATCGGGAACGGTTTATCGTCATTTCGAACGTCGGGTCATTGATCTTCCCGGAGTGGCCTACTGGCTGATCCGATGTACCCGATCCAATGGATACATCGGCCAAGAGGTCGTCGATCTCCTTGATTCGGGCTTTCCATCGCTTATACTTTCTAAGATCAGACTCGATACCTGCTTTCAGCGTTGGATCGATGGCCACCCGTCCCCACCCCCGTGGTATAATGTGTATAGATTCCCTCGCTAAACCTCGTCCCCACGGGGGCGGGGTTTTTATCTGTAATTCGCCCTTTTTATGCACCATCAAATAGTACTGCGCATATTTATTTATCTGTGGAAATCAACTTTCCACCTCCCCATCCGTGCAGCTGACACACAACCGCCTTGACCAATTTGGTCAGGGCAGTTGTGTTTTTGATTGATCCCTCATTCCTCTCTTTTTATCCTCCAGTTAAACCATGCCACCAGCATCCAACAGATGCCGGCCACGGTCGCGATCTCCAGCCAGAACAGATCAGCCATCGTCTTTATGTCGTCTCCTCCTTCCCCGCCAGGCCAACAGGACCAAGGCGACAATCGCCGTGATCGCCAGGGCCACCAGGCCAGCGGCGGCCCCGACGAAAACCAGAATCAACCGGACGAATAATTCCGCCATGAACCAGAGAAGGTCAGTCATCCATCCATTCATCCTCCTTCACCCTCGCACGGGTGGCTTATCAGGGTATCGTATACCAAGCGGTTTTTTTGGCTTCTCCACTTTGTCTGCCTCTTCAGCGTGCATTAGTCGCTCCCGCACTTCCGCCACGATGATATCCTCCGGAGAAAGGACTAAATAACCGATCTTTGCCGGGTCCATGAAAACGATGTGACCGTTTTCCTCGTAGGTGGACAATGCTTTTTCGACTTCTGATTGTTCATAGAACCCCAGCAGTCGAAAGGGTCCGTGTTTTTTGTCAGAAACCAACACGGCAAACATTCCTGGTTCCATTGCCTGTCTGATACGGTGCATCCCTCTGCCGCCTCCTCACCTATTTCCGTTGTCCTTCTCTTCTCAATCATCATGCCATCACTTCATCCCTCAATTTTTTGAGTCCCTTTTTGATCAGACGGTTCACCTGGGCTTGTGTCACCCCGATAATCGGTGCAATTTCACGTTGCGTGTGTTCCTGGTGTCCTTTCAAACCGAAGTAGAGTTCAATGGCCTTCCGTTGTTTTTCCGGTAACTTTGGAAGTATTGTTTCAATGAATATGCGGGCTTCCGTAGCTCTCAAATCCGCGTCATCTTGACCAATCATTTCATAGAAACCCTTGTCCTCCATATCTTCCGAATCTCCGTCCATATATACCAGTTTGTAATCCCCTTTTTTCTTCCGTCGTTTCTCTTTTTGGATAATTTCCTTATAGATTTGTTGGCTGATAACGGTAATAGCATAAGTAGAGAATTTGGTTCCTCTCGTTGGATCGTATCGTTGAGCAGCTATCACCAAACCGATCTTCCCTACAGAAACAACATCGTCCTTGCCTACCAGTTTTATAAGATCAGCGTAGTATTTGAATACTACGTAATATACCAAGCGTATGTTTTGGGAGATCAACTGTTCCACATAGTGACGATTCATGGTTTCCTCTCCTTCCGTTTCATCAATCGACGTATCCCTTTTCCTTCAAAAGCGGAAGTTTTTCTGCCGCCCGCTTGAAGGCCCAATACCGTCCCTTTTCCTTGTCATAAAGCGATAGATCCCAAACGGCAGAAAAACCAATAATCTCGAAACCGTTTTTCAACGTTACCAAACAAACCGTCGTTCGCTCTCCCATTTTCCGAAATTCGACCTTATCGAAATGCTCAGCGAACTCCGGATTTTCTTCCAGAATCGTTTTCCAGTCCATATTCCTCATCCTTTCTTCTCTGGTAAATTCGATCTTCAATCCATTCAAACAGTTTGTCGCCCAATGTAACCACCAGGACCGCAAGTCCACCGGAGCCAAAAACAAAGATAACAACGGCTCCAATTCCCATCGCACTCCAAGTCCACACGTCCATGGCTTTCATGCCCCCTTCCGGGCATCCCGTAAGATCTCCATCAACAGATCCGGGTGCCAGGGCTCCCAACCCTCACCGGTATCGATCCACAACCGTTTGACTGTTAGCGGATCGATCCGGAGTTCCCGGAACCGATCGGCCACCATTTTTGGATCCCGGGCGGAGAAAGTGGCCCAGCGTTCTTGGCCGGCATAAGTCAAGTAGTGGACCCGGAACCACATCGGCCTCATTCCTCCCCGATCAGCTCCATCAACTTTCCGATTGGCAAGACCACCAACCATTCCCGCCGGTCGGCTTTTATGGCCAAAGCATCAATGCCTTCCTGATCCAGCCACTGATACAGGGTTTTGAACCCGTTTTTCCTGGCCTTGACCTCGAATTTCAGCCCAAGTCCGGCCACATCGCCGGTGTGTTCCTGGCCAGCGTGTTTGGCTGCTCCGGATAGCGGGATTCTCGTTCCGTTGATAAGACGGGCGAACTCTCTCTCACGTCGCGATCCTTTTGCCTTTTGGCTCCGGCCCATTATTTCCGCCCCCTCCGCACAATCTCAAAATGTCGGCTGAAATATTCGTTGTTGTCTCCTTCGACTGCAATAAAATGTCTGTATCCTGCTTCGTTTTTCGGCACGTACAACGCCCGTCTAGGGGTTTGGTTGGGGAAGGGACAGAATGAACCGATCCGCGTGGGATATTCCTTTCCTTTGATGAAGGCCACAACTTCTTTTTCCTCGTCCTCATAAGATGGAATAGATAAACCCTCAACACACCGCACCCGGGTTGCTGTTCGGATCTCATCCCATTCCATTTCAAATCATCCCCCTGTATTTGAGAATTGCCTTGGTCAGTTGAGCGTAGCGTTCCAAAGCTTTCTGTTTGTAGTCGTCCGGTTTCTGCTGGAACTCCGGACTTTCAATGTATTCGGCCCCCTTCCGGATACGGGCCAGGATTTCTTCGTATTCTTTGTCATTGCGGATTTCCACAGGTCGTCACTCCTTTATCGAATCGTTTGTCACCGATTGTCACCGGTTGTCACAGGGGGTGTGACATCGTTTTTCCGCGTCGTTATGCGGTTTTTGGCCGATTGTCACGTTGTCACAGCCTATAAACACAGGAATGAGAAAATAGATAGATAGAGAAAATAAGTTGGAACGCATATTTATCTATATAGGTGTGACATACGTGACAATCGCTCTGAATCCCAGTAATGACGCGGGTTTCAGTGATTTTTTGGGGTGTGACAATCGCGTGACATTCGTTGACAACCGGTGACAATCGCTAGATGAAGAGTTTGAACACAGCTGTTCTCCGTCCACCGTTTGGCGGAGTCGTATACTCGATTCGCCCATAACCGTGGTCTTTCAACTCTTCAAACAGCGCCTCAACCTCAGATGCTTTCTTACATCCTCCAACCCGCTTCCGCTGGGCGTCTCGTTTTGTTACTTGTCCACCATGCCGGCGGATCCACTCGACAACCTCTTCAATTCGTTTGTCAACGTGTGACTTGCCCAGTTGCTGATAGGCTTTTCGGATGTGCGACTTGAAGTATTTAATGAACTGAACCGCACGGTTCAGGCTAATTTCGTCCACTTCGCCGTCCTCTGCTTCACCGCACACTACCCGGACCATGTGGAGGATCAAGGCAATCCGGGCCAGCTGGTTCGGCATCTTGGCCCACGGCCCGCGAAGCCGGCGGGAAAAATCCGGGTCTTTCATCTCCCGGATATGGATCGAATACCATTCCGCCCACCACTGTTTTGCTGCGTTCGTCAGCTGCAGAATCTTCGGTTTTAACTCACCGTTGACCATTTCCGGTTTCAAGTTGTATAACCGGTCGAATACCTGGGCATAGTCCTCCTTGGCCTTGGGCGAGATTCCCGTCCAGGTCCACTCTGCCGGGTCCTGAGCATCCGGGTAACCCAGCAAAACCCGATGGATGAATCCATCCTCGTTTCCGTTTTCGTCTTCCAACTCCGGGAGAATATCCGGCGGGATATTTCCCGTCACCGCGACAAATGGTTTCGGGATGAACAGCGGTTCCCCGCCGTCCCGTACCCGGTTCACTTTGATGTCAGAGCCGGACCACAAGGAAAGATAATGCTCCCGGTCGTCTCCTTTTCCGCCCTTATATTGGTTCATGGACCGGATCCAGCCGGATAGTTCATCCACTTTGAGAATAAGGCCGCGATTGTTGTTTTTGAGCGCCCGGAGAAGCGCCTCCAGTGTCGCCTGGGTGACGTACACTTCCTCCATCTGCGGTTGCTCCGGTTCTTCCGGCGGTTTCTCGTCCTTTTTCTTCTGCTTCTTCCATTCCGCCATCTCTGCATGATATCGACGCATGGCCATTTCGTACTCTTCCATCAGATTGGCATAGGTCCGGGCATGTTCTTTTTGAATTTGTAAGATCGGTTCAAATGCGGCTTCCAATGCGGGGCTTTTCCCCGTTCCGGTGTCCGCCACCAGGGCAGTATACAAGTTGGGCTGTTGCCTGTACCCTGGTTTCAGTTCGATCACACGGGTATTGCCAATCGCTCCGCCCAAGAGAGTTAGAGCATGGATCCCAGGATAATCCGGCGGGAGTCCCATGGATTGGGAGACTTCCGTCAGGAACTGCCGGACTGGATCCGGAAATAGATCTACCGGGAAGGGTTCCACTTTGGGCTTTTCAGGCAAGGGAATGGGTTCCACCTCAATTTCGGTCGGTTGTTCCTGCCCCTTTGGCTCTTGTTTGGTTTTTTGTTCCTCTGCCCACTTCCGGGCCTTGCCAATGGTCAACTGATAGTACAGCGGATGTTTTAAATCGTCTCCGGAGGCCATCCGATGCTCCAGAAGGAAATCGGCGATTTCTTGATCCGTCCACCCGTTGATGGCACAAATATTGGCCATCGCCAGATCCCTTTCCGACGGACTGGGAAAGGCCCGATTTTCTTCGATGATGTCTTTAAATTTCGGGGAGGAATGAATCAGCTGCTCCAGTTTTTTGAGATCAAGCGGCTTCCCTGGTTTCAGTTCGATATTGATTCCATCCAATTTGATTCCGTCCAAATCCGCCTTTTCCCGGGTGCGGATTACTTCCCGGATTTTTTCAATCAGCCATCCCGGGGGATCGGCCAAAGGAATATCTTCAGGGGATCGGCCTGGTGCCCAGCGGTAACGCCGCCCACTCTTGTGGAGACTCCCGGGGGCGACGGATTGGCCGCCGTCACCCCGGATATCGATGTTCATCCCAATTTTTTTGACGCTGTTCGGGATGCTCATCCCTTCGGGAATTTTGTACCAAAGTTGCATCCCGCCTCCCCCGGTCTGCACCTGCCACGTGGCGGGGAGGATGCCATGTTCGGCAATCCATTCCTGAAGTGTTTGCATCCCTTCCTGGCCATCTATGTCCAAGGCGAACATCCCGTTTACTTTCCCCATCGGAACGCCGACATTGGCATGTGGGTTCTTCGCCCACAGTTGCCGAATGATTTTCGGATTGTCCGTGCTTTTCTTCACCCAATCACTGGCTATAGGGTGTTTTCCTATGCTTTTTTGACACTCGGGTCTGCCGCACGAGCAACCCTGATCGGTCGGCCAGTGTAAATGAATAACTTTGATTCCGTGGGAAGCCAGCCGCAATGCTTCTGCCAGTGGTGTTGTCTCGGATATGTTTACGGCCATCTATTTTCACCTCCCCGTGGGGCCTCAACTCCACTGCCGGATATTCAGATCCTTTCTCACAAACCCGATGGTAATCAGGTCCGACGCTTTTCCACGACTTAGAGGGTAGGGGATTTCACCGAGCCACGGTTTCAGCCACCGCAAAACGCGCTCTTGATTGGGTGTAGCGGGATGCCTTCTCCAAAAGGCATCATGTTTTACCAGGCCGATTTCTGCGCTCCGGCGCAGATAATCCTCAGCAACCCCCTGAGCCAACTCCAGCCAGACCGGAGCTTGCGTCAGGTATTCATCTGGCTCGTCCCGCTTGGATACTTTCGCATGATATCCGCCTTCTACGGGGAAAATCACAACCGTCCCCGCGCTTCCGGCGGAAAGGGCATAAACATCTGGGGCTACTTTCAGCCATTTGATCATTTCCTTGAACTCTTGCAGCTCGTTTTTCTCTACGTCCAAAAGAGACCGGAGGCGGTCCACTTCCGTGTTGCGTTTTTCTTCTTCTTCGGCCAGCGCCTCCGTGATCGTCTTGCCGGATGGTACATCCTGCAGCCCGAATAAGGTCGGGGCCGTAACCAGCTTGTGCCGTTTGGAAATGCCGGTCACGTCGAGAATCAGACAGTGGTCTTTCCCGGGGGCCTTCCGGGTCCCGCGGCCAATCATCTGAATGTACAGTGACCGAGATTTGGTCGGCCGGGCCACCACCACGCACTCCACGGTTGGTTCGTCAAAGCCTTCCGTCAGAACCATGCAGTTGACGACCACCTGAGTCTCGCCGGTCTTGAGTCGCTTCAGGATCGCCCGCCGTTCGTCTGTCGGGAGATCACCGGAAATCCACTCCGCGGCCACGCCTTCCACCTGCAGGGCGGCAGCCGTCCGCTTTGCCTGATCGACGCTGACAGTGAAGACGATTGCCTTTTTGCCTGCGGCGTGCTCGACGTAGGCTTCCGCCACGGCTTGGGCCACGTTGGCCCGGAGAAGGGCTTCGTCGAGTTCGGTCTGGTTGAAGTCTCCCGCCACTGTGTGGATCTGGTCGAGGTCGATATTCAGGGGAACCCGCTCTACTTTCAGGTCCACCAGATAGCCGTCCCGGATCGCCTGGAGCAGCTGATACTGGTAGACGATCTCTTGGAATACGCTGTCCAATCCTACACGGTCTGCTCGTTCTACTGTTGCCGTCAGTCCGACCACCGGCGGGCCGTCCGGCCGGAAAGCGCCTACGGCCTCCAGCGTCTTTTTGTAGGTGTGGGCGGCGGCGTGGTGACATTCATCCACCACCACCAAATCCTCCGGTCCGAAGGTCGGCAGCTGATCCAACCGGCGGTGCAAGGTTTGGATGCTGGCGAAAACACATTGGGCGTCCATCTCGTTGTATTTGGCCTTGACAATTCCTGTGCTGGCCTCCGGCCAAACAGCTTGCATAGTTTTTATCGGCTGGGTGATCAATTCGTCTCGGTGGGCGATCCATAACATCCGGCCGTTCCGCTTCCGGCCATAGTCCAGACCGGTGATTGTCTTACCGCATCCGGTCGGGAGGTTTACAACACCGCGGCGTCCGCCGTCGGCGTAGAAATCATCCAAGGCTTTGTGGGCTTCCAATTGATAAGGGCGCATTTGGAGGGTTTTCTTTGTCTCTGTGAGGGTCAATGTAACCACCTCCTGATGTTTGGGGAGGGGGGCCGTCAGACCCCCCGGAGATTTTAGAATGGAAGGTCGTCATCCGTAATGTTCAAAGGTTGGGTGTCACTGTATCCTGTGAAAGAACCTTTCTCGGAACCTGTCTTTTCAATCTGTTTGTTGATGTACACGTTCCGGTATTGGTTCCCGTTGTTTACTCTTTTGGTTTTGATGTTGATCTTGAGTCGCCGATCGAGAAGGAGCGGGAGGTGTTCCTCCAGTTGAGTGATATCCTCCAGGTCCAGACCAGCCCGGAACAGATCTTTTTTCAGCCACTGGATGTTGTCCACATGGTCCAGCATGTTGTACTTCCACTCGTGGCGTCCGGCAAAATTGCCTTCTTCGACGACAAATTCCCATTCCAACATCGGACGGCCGGATTTGCTTTCTTTCAGTTCCACCCGTTCCACCCGGACGATATAATCGCCGTCCGGAAGTTCATCGAAGGTATCCTCCGTGTCCGCTTCTTTGTAGGCTTCTTGAAATTGCTTGAGATAGTTTTTCCAGTCCATCAGAATCACTCCTTATTGGGATTGATGGTTTCGGTTTGATGTTTGCCGTAGAACGCATTTTTGAAGGCTTCAAAATCGAGAGGAACAACCGGAGGCAGCCGTTTGGTTCTATCGCCTGCCTCCCAGTTCTCACTAGGTTTCGTCCGAATGATCCGCACTTCTCCATCATCGGTGACGATGGTTTCGGCATAGAGGATCATATCTACCCATCCGAGAATGATCTCTCTGCCGGTTTTAGGAATGGTCGGCACTGCTTTGGTGATCGTCGATGTCCGGGTTTTGACTTCGATCAGGTCCACATGACTCGTCATAACCAATCCGTAAGGGAGTAGCGCCAATTTCCGAAGAACCCTGAAAAACTCGTCTCTGACCATCGCCCAGCCTTTTCCATATACAAGATCGGATTCGTGCATAATCCCGAGTTTGTTCCTTACGTATTCCGAACAGGCTTTCCACAGGTTGTCCACCGTGTCGATGACGATGGTTTTGAAAGGATGGCCTCCTTGTTGTATCTCCGCGCAAACGTTCAAGAAAGTTTTCCAATCCGGTATTTTCACCTCGTAGACCTCCAGGGCTTCCAGCCCCGGTTCCGTAGCCAGGAAAAGCGGATTGTCCATTTGGGAACAAAAGGTGCTTTTCCCGATCTTCCAAGTGCCATATAATAGGATTGAGTAGTCTTCCAAACGCTGTTTGGGCTTCCGCTTTTCAGTAGGAAGGAGCGCCAATGTAACCACCTCCTGAGATTGGGTGGCCGGGGGATTCACTTCCCCCGGCTTTTTGTTGGTTCAGATTTCGATCCGCTCCAGCTCCCGGGCGTAAACAACCCCCAGACAATCGGTTCCGTACTTGGTTTCAGCGGGATCCTCGCCCGGGTGGACCCAAGTCACCGTGAATTTTTCCGGCTTTTGCCCTGGAAGATGGACCACATCGCCACGCTTCAGATTGGTCAGCGGACGGCGGACGTAACCGTTGAAATCGTAGCGGGCTTTAATCATCGACCTCGACCTCCTCATTCAGGACATTCAGGACAAGAGATCCATCCCACTCGACTTTGAAATATCGGGTGAATCCATCGAAGCCGATCAGCATGATCCGGCAAAGGACTTTTTCTCCCCAGCGGAACGAGGAGACGAAATTCAGCACGCTTTCCGATGCGTCGAACACAACCATTCTCTTGAACCACTTTTCAAGGTCGTCATCGTACTGCTCATAGCAGACGATCCATTTTTCCGTTGTTTCCATGCTTCAGTCCCCCTTTGGGTTGGCTGCGAGCGCACAAAGCGGATAAACTCTTCACGGGTCATTCCCTCGCAATTGATAACACCGCTCATTCTGATCGCTTCTTTGTTGGGCCGGGCCACCGGAGTGGCCCGGTTTCGGTTCACTTGCGTATTCTTCTGCCAACCGCCTCAATTCTTTTCTGATATACTTTGGTGGCCCATAGTATCGGGGATCTCCCGGCCAATCAAAGTCCTGTTTCTCGGGGTTCCACGTCCCACAACTACAGACCATCTCATAAGTATCCAGGGCCTCTGCTTTTAGCTCATCGTCGCGATTCACATAAATTGTGAGCCGCCACTGGCCACGATTGTTTTTGCCGCGTTTGTTAACCTTGGTTTCTTTCAGCACGATGGCTTTCATTTCGCTCCCCTCTTTGTTGTGGCCGGGCCACCGGAGCGGCCCGGGTTTCATCGTTTACTCCACCTCGATTTTGAACTCGGTTTCCGGCATTACCATCACGCCTTCTACTCGTTCGCCGTCTTCGGTGTAAACCCGATCCCCTTGGATCTTGGCTACTTTTTTCAGCTGCTGCTTGTTCGGCTCTTCCTTAATCCGGACCAGATCCGGTCGGTGTTGCTTGAGCCACCGGAGGAGATCGTCCTCCCGATAATGCCATTTGTTCCGCGTCACGGATTTCAGGGTTCCGACCGGTCGTTTGATCGTCTTGGCTTTGGGGTTTTGCCGGAGTTGTTCGCGGTGATACTCCTGCAGAAGGGCCTCCATCCGGTTCATCGTGTCCAAATAAGGCTTACTGACTTCTGCCAGCCATTCATTGGCCCGGACGATCATGTCGTCTCGCTGGCGGGTGTATTCATCGACAATCCGCTTGGCTTGGGCGTATTTCCGAAGCGCCCAGTCGGCTTTCTCCGGGCTGTCGATCTTAAACTGTTCATCTTCCGAGTCTTTTGGATCGGGGAACAGGAAGTCTTCCAGTCGGATGGCCATCATTCATTCCTCCTCAGTGTTTTAAATTGAGAATCTGATAGGCCCTCATGGCTCGGTATTCCAGCGACTTTTCCTTATCGCCCAGCAATTCTGCCGCATCAGCCTGCATTTCCAACCAAGCGATTTTATCGGCAAGTTTGGCGTTGGCTTTCAGGCATTCACAGAGATTCCGCCAGTCTCCCGGCCCCATCAGGTGAACATTCAGTTCCAATCCCTTGCCGCCTTCCTTGCCGAACTTGCGCCAGATTTCTGCCAGTCGAGTCTGAAAGGGGTGCAGCTTCACCCCGATCGCCTCCCTCTGGTGTTTCGGTTTCTCCCCACTCGGACCAGAGGTTGTTGTGGTATACTTGGAGCAACGAATCCTTTTTTTTCAGTGGCCCACCAATCTGAGGTGCGGCCTTTTTTGTTTGATCGGGTCGTGATAGCCAATCCGGTATAGCGCTGCCAGAGTGGGCAACATCGGACCGATGATTGTCGCACCGCTTTTTAAGACCACCCGGACCATCGGGCCGTCTTCCACAAAGCCGGTTACCAACTCCACTTCGGGGATCGGAGGACGGTAAACGTTCCAACCGATCCTTTCCAGGACATCCGTCATCGACAAAGGAATCACTTCCTTTCACATTGCTGATCCAGCCAGCGCTCCAGTTGTCGGCGTGGGATCAACTTCCGGTGATCGATAGTAATCACCGGAAAATCGGGGCGGTGAAGGAGATCGTACATCTTGGATCTCGATACCCCCAGGACCTTCGCAGCCTGGCCCACACTGTAGGTCAAAGGCTGTGGGTTTCCATCGATCCCTTGTGCCAGTCGGATCACCTTCTCGTTTAGATCGGCAACCGCCTTGAGAAGTTGGAGAACAGCATCCGATTGCGGGTCTTCATGTTGATTGGGCAATGGTGTGATAGCGGACATCAGGACCACTCTCCTCTGATCAGTTCCATTTCCTCTTGACTGCGTCGGATACGGAAAAATCCAGCCCATATTCATTCCGCATCCACATGAGGTTGACGGTATCTTCCAAGATGGCTTGTCGATCTCTCAGCATCTCCGGTGTCATTTCACCTTTTTTGATCATCTTCGGGAAACCGAACTTCGTGGACACGACCTTGTTCGCGATGGTGTTGGCCTTGATGTAGTCCACTCGATCTACGGACTTCATCCTGGCCACCTGGGCCATCATTTCCTTTTGGTGTTCCTTGTCCAGCATCCGGAACACCTGAAAGCCTTCCAGGCCGGTTTGCTGGCGGAGTTCTTTGATGATTTTGTAGACCCAGATTTCGAACTCTTCGGCTTCAGGGCGATCAGAACGCATGATGACTTTGTAGATCCCGGTTTCGGAGATGATCGTAACGTTTGGGTTTCCGCGACGATTACTGTCCGTTAAGCGGACTGTATTCTTTTGGTAGTCCTTTAACATTCGAACCATGTGGGGTACGTGGTTATACCCCAACGCCTTCGCCACATCCTTCGCAACCGCCCACCACTCGCCGTCATGCCAAACAAACCGGATCTCGTGGCCGTTCCACTTTTCGGTCTTGACGTTCATTTGTTGCCTCTCCTCTCGCAGGAATCTGTTTTCCGCCAGGGGTGTCCACATTCCGGACACCCTTCTCATCCGGATTGAGGGTTCCGCGTTATCTAATTGTCAAAGTTCGTGCGAAGCCAGCCGGATGACGGGAAGCCGCCATTACGCTTTACCGCCGCGTCCCCAGCCGACCGGCGCTCACGCGCCCAGGGGTAACACAACAACAGGTTCGCGTTTTCAGCTTTAATCGGGTATATCGGATTCGGTCCTGGTGTTTTCAGAGCCAAGAGTTACTTTGAACTCCACATCAATCCCGAGTGCTTCACAGGTTTTATTGATTGCCGTTTCGTTCCATCGGCGCCTCCCGGCTAGTAGATCGCGGATATATTGGCTGCAGTATCCGGTTTCGCGTGCCAGGTGGCTTGGTTTCATCCCCATTTGCTTCATCCGTTCCTTGACGACAGGACCGAATTGGAACTTCATCTTTTCCTCCCCCCTCATCCGCGATTTGCTGTACTGATGCAACTCTTGGCTTTAATGATATCCGCTATTTGCTTTATTCACAACCTCTATTTAAAGCTATATGCGTTATTTAGCGACCAAAATCCTTCGTTTCCCGTCCTCAATCTCGCTTTTGCTTCAATTAGCTTTATTTTTGAACAAAAATAAAGCTATGTGCTTGTTGCACATAGCTTTATTTCGTGATACGCTTCAAGCGGATAGCTTTTTTGGAGGAAAGAAGAAAGGAGGGGGGGACAACGTGAACCGAATCAAAGAATTAAGACTCGAAAGGAGACTCAGCGGGCCAAAACTCGCCGACATGTTGGGGATCTCAACTCAATATCTCTACGATCTTGAAAGGGGAGAACGCCGTTTAAATGATGAATTGATTCGCAAATTGGTAGAGATTTTTGGGGTTTCCGCTGACGAGATCTTAGGGCTTGACAAGTCAACAACCCAAGATGATCAACCCGATAATGAGGTATTGACCGAAGAAGAAAAACAATTTTTGGCGGCGGCTTCCTATCTTTTCCGCAACGGGAAAAAATTGACCAAAGAAGAGCAACGGATCCTCCTTCAATTGAGGAAGAAAAAATAACATAAGAGATGGGAGGGTTGTGGAGAGTAATGGCAAGAGAATCTTCCTATTTGTCTTTGGTGCCTGATTTTGCGACTGCCGTAAAAAGAGCCCATCGACTATTGAAGGAAGAAGAAATCAAACGCTTACCTGTGGACCCTTTTCAAATCGCTCGGAACAGGGGTTGGGGACCGATCCCTTATTACTACAATGAATCCCCAGATAGTAGCTTGAAGTATGGCTTCATTATGCCCAATGAAGACGGAGACTACAAAATATATTTCAATGAATATGCGAAGAACGAAGAACAAAAGCGGTGGACAATAGCACACGAGATTGGTCACATGGTTCTCCACATAGGGAAGTATGACTTCAGTCAAATCCACAAAGATGAAAAACTCTACGGAAAATTGGAGGTTGAAGCGCATTACTTCGCAGCGGAATTGTTGGCCCCAATGGCTCTTTTGAAAATCATGGGAGTCACCAGGACCCATGAGATTGCTTCAGTCTGTGAAATAAACCTTGATGCAGCTGCCAAAAGAGAAGAACAGATAAGGAAGTGCAGCCATTTTCCGGTTTTCAAGCGGGCACGGTGGTGGATGCGTCTTCAATTCGACGAATATCTCCAACCGCTTGGATTCAGGAAAGAAAATCTTATGAGGGAGATTCTTGATCCTTGGCAAAGTGGATAGAAAGGAGGGACAAGCTTTGAAAGGACACATCCGCAAACGGGGTTCAAAATGGTGTTTCGTCCTGGATATTGGTCGGGATCCGGAGACGGGCAAACGACGACAGAAGTGGTTCAGTGGGTTTGCAACCAAAAAGGAAGCCCAACGGGCTATGGTGGAAAAGATCGCAGAACTTAACCGAGGAGAATACATCGAACCGACAAAAATAACCGTCAAAGAGTTTCTCGAAATGTGGTTGGAAGATGAAGTCAAGCCGAATCGTAAGATCACTACTTACGATATATACCATAGCGTAATTACTAATCACCTCATTCCGGGAATAGGGAACATACCTCTAAATCAACTCGGGCCTATTCACATCAATCGACTGTTAAAATCGTTGCTGGATAGGGGCATTTCTTCTACATCCGCTAAATACAGTGTCCGGACGTTAAAAGTGGCATTAAATTGGGCTGTCAAAATGCAATTGATCCCTAAAAACCCTGCTGCAAACATCCGGGTTTCTACTGGCCCATCCGGAGCCGGGATGAAGGTATGGACGGATGAAGAAGTGAATCAATTTCTGCAAGTAGCCAAGGAAAGCAAATACTATCCCGCTTTTTACCTGGCGATTACTACAGGTATGAGAATAGGGGAATTGTTGGGCTTAAAATGGGCGGATATCGATTTTGATCGAGGAACAATCAGTATCCGACGGACCTTACAACGAACCAGCGCAGGATTAAAACTGATCGAACAAACAAAAACCGCCAAGAGCCGGCGGCTCATCAGTATTTCCCCATCCACAGTGGAGGTTCTAAAAAAACACCGGGTTCAACAAAAGAAGGAAATGATCCAATACAATTATCGTGATGTCTATGATCTTGTGTTTACCACTCGAACCGGAAAGCCGGTTGAACCCCGAAACCTTCGGGAGTATTTTTCTTTCTTAATCAAAAAAGCAGGGCTTCCACCGATCCGGTTCCATGATCTGAGACATACCCACGCAACGCTTTTGTTGCAACAGGGAGTCCATCCAAAGATTGTTTCGGAACGGTTGGGTCACTCGTCGATCAGTATGACCCTTGATATCTATTCCCACGTGATTCCCTCCATGCAGAAGGAAGCAGCGGAAATGTTTGACCAGATCATAGCGGTGGAAGCCCGAGATAAGAAGAATTGTTAGCAAAATGTTTGCAAACGGAACAGGATAGAACTTGATGTGGGAAGAAACGCTTGATATCGAAGCGTTTTTATAAAATGTGTTTTTTATCGTCCTTTACCAGCACGGTTCCGGCGGGAACCGTCTCGATCATTTCCTTCACCAGCACGTTGTCTTCAAAAACGCGGACGGTGGCAATCGGACCGGAAAACCGCTTCCTTCCTCCGAAAGAAGTGAAGATGTCCTCGCATACAGCAGCTTGCGACGCAAACTGATCGCACAAATCGGTGGTTTTGAACTCCATGGCCGCCTCCTCTCATCCGTGCTTTACCGCTGACGGATCAACTTTCCTTACACACCCGGGCGCGCTCTTCCAGCTTGGACACGAGATCCTGGGCCGCCCGCCAGATGTCCCCGGCGCCCATGGTCATGACCAAATCTCCCGGGCGGATCCGCTCCAGCAGGGTGGCCACCACGTCCTCCCTGGTGGGACGATACAGCGTGTTGGGATTGCTGTTTTGCCGGACGAGCTTCGCAAGCCGCTCCGACGTCACACCCGGGATCGGCTTCTCGCCGGGAGGGGAGTAAATGTCGGTGATGATCACTTCGTCCGCCTGATCGAAGGCCCGGCTGAACTCCTCCATCAAAAAGTAAGTCCTGGAAAAGCGCTGCGGCTGAAAAACGGCGACAATGCGCTTCCCCATCGCCTTGGCGCCGGTGAGGGTAGCACGAATTTCCGTCGGATGGTGGGCATAATCGTCCACCACGGTGATCCCGTCCACCTCACCGATCAGCTGAAAGCGGCGTTTGGCTCCTTGGAACTGACCGAGGGCCGCGGCAGCCTCCTCAAAGGAGAGGCCGACCTCCAGACAGACGATCAGGGCGGCCAGGGCGTTGCTCGCGTTGTGGCGGCCGGGAACCTGCAGCGTCACTTCCCCCAACTCTTCATCCCCGCGCACCACCCGGAAGCTTACCTGCCTGCCGTGGCGCCGAATATCGACGGCATTGTAGTCGGCGGGCTGGTCAATGCCGTAGGTGATCAAGCGGTTGCGGTGTTCACGGGCGATTTCCCGCAAATGGGGATCATCCAGGCACAGAACGGTGAGGCCATCCGGTTTCACCTGGCTCAAAAACTGGCGATAAGCCTTTTTCAAGTTTCTGAAATCTCCATCGTAATTTTCCAAATGATCCTGTTCCACATTGGTGACCACGGCGATCGCGGGATAATATTCCAAAAACGTCCCGTCACTCTCATCGGCTTCCGCAACCACGTAGGAGCTGTTTCCCGCTTTGGCGTTGCCGTCCAGACCGAGAATCTCACCGCCGATCACGTAGGTGGGATCTTTCCCGCACAGCTCCAGGGTTTGCGCGATCATCGAAGAGGTGGTGGTCTTACCGTGAGCTCCGGCAACGGCGATTCCAAACCGGTCGTTCAGCAGCCGGGCCAGCATCTTAGAGCGATGGAGGACGGGAATTCCCCTCCGCTGCGCCTCGACCCTTTCCACGTTCTCCTCCGGAATGCTGGAGGAGTATACGACCAAATCGGCCCCCTCCACATGGGAGGCATCGTGGCCGATATGGACGATCGCCCCCCGCTCCAGCAACCGCTTAATCAACTTGTTCTCCGCAACATCCGAACCGGTGACCCGGATGCCCATATCGAGGAGGACGCGGGCGATGGCGCTCATCCCGTATCCGCCGATCCCGATAAAGTGCGCGTGCCTGATCCCGTTCACTCGCCTCACCAACCTTGTTCCTTATTTGTCATCAGCATGTTTCGAACTTCCGAAACCAGAAACAGCGACCCGGTGACGAGAATCATGTCCCCGTTCCCCGCTTCCTCTCTCAGACAGCGAAGCCCCTCCGCCGCCGTCGGCGCCTTCTGCAACCTGATCTCCGGCGCCGCCCGCCGGACCGCTTCCGCCAGCTGCTCCACCGGCAGCGCCCGGGAGATGTCCGCCCGGGTCACCACCACGGAATCGGCCAGGGGAAGCAGGGGTTTTATGATCTCGTCCACCTCTTTGTCCGCTGAAACGGCCAGCATGAGATGAAGGCGGTCATATGTATGCGAGCGGCGAATCGCCCGAACCGATTCGGCCAATGCCCGTGCCGCCTCCCGATTATGCGCCCCGTCCAGCCAGATGTCCGGCTCATCGGCCGCCTTTTCCAATCGTCCGGGCCAAACCGTGGCGGAAAGTCCCGCCCGTATGTCTTCATCCTCCAGCACGGTGGCGTAAAATTGACGCAGCAGCTCCAGGGTCATCAGGGCGACCGCCGCGTTTTTCACCTGGTGCTCTCCCGCGAGGGGAAGCTGCAGATCGGACAGGGTCCGGTACACGTTTCCAAACCGGAAGCGCTGTCCACCGGGCCCCGATTCCAGGGTTTCCGCCTGAAAATCGCGATGCAGGAGATAAAGATCGCTCTTGTTTTCCTTCGCCCGCTCCTCAATCACCCGGATGGCGTCCGGATTTTCCGTCCCGCTCACCACCGGCACGCCCGGTTTGATGATTCCTGCCTTTTCGGCGGCGATTTCACCCAGCGTGCTCCCCAATAAATGTATATGATCCAGGCCGATGTTGGTGATGACGGAAACGAGGGGAAACACCACGTTGGTGGAATCAAAGCGGCCTCCCAACCCCGCTTCCCACACCACAAACCAGGGCACCGCCTCCCGGGCGAAATAGCAGAGGGCCAAAAGCGTCCAAAATTCGAAGGGGGTGGGTTTCCCCACTTCCCGGTCCATCTCCTCCACCAGCGGACGCAGGTGTTCCGCCCAGCGGACGAAAGAGGAGTCCGGGATGGGACGTCCGTCCACGGAAATCCGCTCATTCCATTCCGTCACATAGGGAGAGATAAACATCCCCGTCGAATACCCGGCTTTCCTCAGAACCTGCGCGATCATCGCCGCGGTGGATCCCTTTCCGTTAGTCCCCGCGATATGGATAAACTTCAGGCGCCTTTCGGGATGCCCCAGCCGCTCGAGAGCCCAGTTCATCCGTTCCAGCCCCGGCTGAATGCCCGAGGCGCATCCCTCTTCCATCCACCTGAACACGTCCTCTTTGGTGACAAACCGCTGTTGAGTCATCTTGCCCTCGATCCCTTTCCTCAAGACTCCAAACTGCGTTTACCTTTTCATGATAACGGGGATCTTTCGGCCGATCAAGAAAAGAGGGGTGACGTTTTTAGGAAAAAAGGGCAGGGAGGTCCCGCTCCCTACCCTTTCAATTCCCGCAGGCGGGCCAGCACCTTCTCCCTTCTCTCCCGGTATTCCTCCCCTTTCCGTCTTTCCCCTTCGACGATGTGGGCCGGAGCCTTCTGGACGAACCCGGGATTGGAGAGCTTCTTCTCCACCCGCTCCACTTCGTAATCGAGCTTTTTCAGCTCCTTCTCCAGGCGGGCGATTGTCTCCTCGATGTCGATCATCCCCTCCAGGGGGAGAAACACTTCGGCACCGGACACCACCGCCGTCATCGCCTTGTCGGGACGGGTGACGTCGGGGCCCGCCGTCACCTTTTCCGCACCGCACAAGCGGCGAATGGCCGACTCGTTGTCCCGGATCGCGGCATAGGCCTCCGGTTCGGTGCGGATCAGGAGGGTGACCTGCTTTTTGGGCGGAACCTCCATTTCTGAACGAATGTTGCGCACGGACCGGATCACGTCGATCAGGATCTGCATTTCCTTGACCGCATCCGGAGCCTGGAAAGCCTCGTCCGCCTCCGGCCATTCCGCCACCGTGATGCTGGGGCCGGTTCCGGGGAGCTTCTGCCAAATTTCCTCCGTGATGAAGGGCATGAAGGGATGGAGCAGACGCAGGGCGCGGTCCAGCACATGGCAGAGAACCGCCCGGGTGACGCGCTTGGCCTCCTCATCCTCCCCGTAGAGGGACAGCTTGGAGAATTCGATGTACCAGTCGCAAAACTCATCCCAGATAAAGTGGTACAGAACCCGTCCGGCTTCACCGAAGTCGTAGCGGTTCAAGTGACGGGTCACCTCGTCGATCGTTTCGTTCAACCGATGGAGGATCCAGCGGTCGGACACCGTGAGGGAACCCGTCAAGGTCAGATCCTCCTCCCGTGCCTCCGCCAAATGCATCAGCGCAAAGCGGGAGGCGTTCCAAATCTTGTTGGCGAAGTTGCGGGCCGACTCCACCCGCTCCCAGCGGAAGCGTTGATCGTTTCCGGGGGTGCACCCGGTGGACAGCATAAACCGCATCGCATCGGTCCCGTATTTTTCAATCACATCCAGCGGGTCCACGCCGTTGCCCAGGGATTTGGACATCTTGCGCCCTTCCGCATCCCGGACGATCCCGGTGATCAACACCTCTTTAAAGGGCTTCTGTCCGGTAAACTCCAGGGCGGTGAAAATCATACGGGCCACCCAGAAGTAAATGATGTCGTAGCCGGTGACGAGCACATCCGTCGGATAGTAGCGGCGCAAGTCCTCGGTATCCTCCGGCCAGCCCATGGTGGAAAAGGGCCACAGGGCAGAACTGAACCAGGTGTCCAGCACGTCGGGATCCTGCTCAAGGGATGTGCTTCCGCAGTGGGAGCACTTGTCGGGGGTCTCCCGGGAGACGGTGATTTCGCCGCAGTCTCCGCAGTGCCACGCCGGAATGCGGTGACCCCACCACAGCTGGCGGGAAATGCACCAATCCCGCACGTTCTCGATCCAGTGGAGATAGATCTTTTCAAACCGCTCGGGGACGAAGCGGACCCCTTTTCCGCTCTTGGTGTCGGCGATCGCCCGCTCCGCCAGCGGCTTCATCTTCACGAACCACTGGGTGGAGAGGATCGGTTCCACCACGGCGCCGGAACGCTCGCTGTGCCCGACCGAATGCACATGATCCTCGACCTTGACCAATACGCCCGCCTCTTTCAGGTCCTTCACGATCCGCTTGCGGCATTCAAAGCGGTCCAGCCCCTTGTAGGGACCGGCGTTTTCGTTCATCCTGCCCTCTTCGTCCAACACCAGGACCTGCGGCAGATCGTGGCGCTTACCGATCTCAAAGTCGTTGGGATCGTGGGCGGGAGTCACTTTGAGCGCGCCGCTGCCGAATTCGGGATCCACGTACTCGTCGGCCACGATCGGGATTTCCCGTCCGATAATGGGCAGAATCACCGTTTTTCCCACCAGGTGCTTGTAGCGGTCATCCTCGGGATGGACCGCCACCGCCGTATCCGCCAGCATGGTCTCCGGCCGGGTGGTGGCGATCTGGATGTGCCCGCTGCCGTCTTTCAACGGATACCGCAGGTGATACAGCTTGCCCGGCACTTCCTTGTGAATCACCTCGATATCCGACAGGGCGGTGCGGGCTTCCGGATCCCAGTTGATGATGTATTTGCCCCGGTAGATCAACCCCTTTTCATACAGGCGCACGAACACTTCCCTGACGGCCCGGGACAATCCTTCGTCCATGGTGAACCGCTCCCGGGAATAATCCACGGACACCCCCATTTTTCTCCATTGCTCGCGGATGACCCCCGCATAATGCTCCTTCCACTCCCAGACCCTCTCCAGGAATTTTTCCCGTCCCAAATCGTGGCGGGAGATTCCCTCCTCCCGCAGCCTGGCCTCCACCCGGGACTGGGTGGCGATACCGGCATGATCCATCCCCGGCAACCACAGGGCGTCGTATCCCTGCATCCGTTTCCAGCGGATCAGGATATCCTGCAAGGTGTTGTTCAAGGCATGGCCGATGTGCAGGTTCCCCGTCACGTTCGGCGGGGGAATCACGATGGTGAAGGGGGGTTTGGACGGATCTTTTCCGGCTTTGAAAAAGCCCCCCTCCAACCAGTAATCGTACCATTTTTCTTCCGTCCGTTTGGGATCGTAGGCGGAAGGAAGCTCCGTCCTTTTGTCCGCCATCGCTTACATCCTCCTTTGCTCGTTCAAAAATAAAACTCCTTCCCATCCAAAGGACGGAAGGAGCACTCCGCGGTACCACCTTTGTTCACCGGATCACAAGTCGATCCGGTGCCCTCATTTCCCTCTAACGTCGGGAACCGGTCCAGCCTACTACCCGTTCGCGGGATTCGGCAGGACTGCTCAAGGGCGACCTTCACCGGATTTGCCTGAAGGGCCTTGCAGCCTGGGGGCCCTTCTCTCTGAAAAGGCATCCACCGGTTACTCTTCCCTCTCATCGCACTTATCGGATTCAATTGGTAACAATTATTTTACAACGGGAAACGCTCCCCGTCAAACAAATTCATCCTTTAGGGCATGCGAAACGCTTCCTGCACACTCTCCCACATCAGCGACGGATTGGCCAAGAAGGCCAGCAGCAAAACGGTTACCAGCATCATGACGCTGAGAAAAAGGATGAACAACAGGCCGCGGTAGGCGCTTCGCATCAGGGACTTTACCATACCCACCGGATCCGCCCCCCTTTGCGAACCTTTTTCTATTTATTTTGCTCTTTTCTCGACAGCTTGTCCAGCCAAAACGAAAAATTTCCCCGACATTTTTCGATCTTTTGGGGAACAAAACCAGGATTTCCCCGATTTATCGAGCTTTTCCGCCGATCGGGAGCGACAAGATGTCGAGCTCTTTCTTATAAAGAAACGGAATTTCCACCCGATCGGATTCATCAAAGTTCGCGGGAAGGAAAAATCCTGCGTTAAAGAAAAAACAGGCAAAGCCTTTGCCTGCAGAGGAATCGCCCGCCTCCATTTCTCGACCGACCTTTCATCCGGCGTTTCCCTTCTTGCCGGCCCGTGATTGAACCGCGGCAACGGCCGCGTTCTCTTTGGCCGCGGAACCCTTTCCTGCCCGTTGATGGGCCGATCGTTTCGGCCAGAGTTCGCCCAGCGTTTCCCGCACCCCGCGGAGCCGGTCCAACTCCAACCGCAGGCGCCGGACCGCCTCGGCTTCCGCAATCCCCCCGGGCTTCCGGTATTGACGAAGGAGCTCGCCGATCCCGTCGGGATATGCCAGATACAGGGCGAGGAGCTTTTTCTCCTTACGAGAAAGTTTTCGTTCCTGTTCATAAACCTCCAGAAGGGAAAGAATCCCGCTTCCCCCTTCGGAGGGGTCCGAAAACTGCCGGAAAAACAGGGCGAGGTCCCTAACCGGGCTGTCAACCCGGGCGTGATCCCAATCGATCCAGATCCAACCCCGATCCCCTTTCAGGATGTTGTGGGGGTGTATCCTGCCGTGGCAAAGGGTGTAACGGGGAGGGATCCCCCTTTCCGTCTCCACAAACCGCTCCATCCCCCGGACGGCAAAAGAAAAGGCCTTATCCAGCAAATCCGCATGATCGCTCAGCATCTGCTCGAAGGGAGAGGCAAACCCGCGGGTCTTGAGTTTGCTCCGGTATTCCTGGATCCTTTCCCTGTGACCCCTCCACCTCTCGACCAGTCCCGTTCCCGCCCGGTACCGAAACTCCTTCCCCCTGTCCGCGGGCTTTTCCAGAAGCCGGTGGAGCACAGCCAGTTGCCGGATCAACTCTTCCGCAGGCGCGTCGCGGGGATCGAGAACCCCTCCGGACCAGCGCGTGGCGTACCACGCTCTCCCCCGCTCCTCCAGAAAAGGACGTCCTTTTCCGGTGGGAATCCAAGGCAGAAGCGCGTCCCCCCCTTGTGATCGGGCCTCTTCCACCGCCTGATGCAAAAAAGAAAGCTTCTTCGCCGAACAGGAAGCTTTTTTCAGAGCGAAAGTCCCGTCCTCCGTCTCCACTCTCCAGGCCCCCCGAACCCTCGTCACTTGGACGGGGTTCCATCCATAACGGGCGATGACCCGGCGAAGAAGCCCGCTTCGGAAATTCCGGTAGGGCTTAAAAGAGGTTTTCCCCTTGCTTTCCTGAACCGTCATTGGGCCGTTTTGCGCTCCTCTCCGGGAATGTATACGATCTGTCCCTCTTCCAATTGTCCGGACTCCAAATCGTTCAGCCGAAGAATCGAGCTGGCCGAAACGCCATACCGATCGGCGAGGGACTCCAGCGATTCTCCCTTCTGGACGATCACCATCCGCATCTTTACAAAGGTATCCTCTTTTTCTCCGAGGAACTGCCGGGCCCAATGGAGTCCTTCCTCGCCGGTCCCCTGTTCACTTTCCCGAACATCCGTTGAAACCGTTTCCTCTGCGGATTCCGCCGATTCCTCCTCCGATTTCCCCGCCTCTTCGTCCCAAGTCTCTTCCTGCGCGGAGGAATCCGCCGCGGCCCGGTCCGGACCGAACTCGTCGGGGGACGGTTTCCGGAGCAATTTTTTGGCCAGTTGAAACGCCTCGTCGAAATCCTCTTCTTCGGGTTGAAAACCGAACCGCACGCGGCTCAACGGGTCGCGTTCGGCTGCCTCTTCCCGGTCGCGCACCCTTTTTTCCCCTTCTTTGTCCGGCACTTCCGCGCCCGCGTCCTCTCCGAAATCGATGTCGTCAGGGGAATCCGGAGACCATTCCGCGGGAGATTCTCCCGAAGAGGAGGATTCAACCGCGAACGGATATGCTCCATCCTCCTCGGTGCGGCTCTCCGCCCAGTCCTCCCCCACATCGCCGGCGGCGGAGGACTCCTGCGGAAGGGATTGAATCTCCGCGGCTCGCGTGTCCGGTTCCTCCCGCTTTCCGGCCGGCTCTCCGCCGTAATCCACATGAATCAGGTGCACTTCGCCCGGGGATTCCTCCTCTTCCGCATCCATGCCGCCTCCCCTTTCGGACAAAACGGAGGATCCGGAAAAGGAAACGACGCTGTCCTGGTAAGCCTCATCTTTTTTCGGATCGGACAACAGGCCGTCGATGGCCAGGACCGCCTCGATCTGCAACTCGAAGGGGGACAACACCTGATAATCGAAGGATTCCACCTCCGCGGCGATGCGGTCGACATCCACCCGGTCGGAAGGAAGGGTGATCTCAACAGGGATCACAAAGGCGATTTCATCCATGTTCTCCCCTTCCTGCCGGACTTCCGGAGCCTGCTCATCCCCGCCGGCCGCTTCTTCTCCTGTGTCGACCGCATCTTCCTCATCCCCGACATATCTTCCCGCCAGCCTCAAATAGCCGTGAATCCTGAGATGGGTCTCCTGATCCTCGATTTCCACGTCGGGGTACAGATCCAGTTCAACCAGCGTTTTGATCCCCGGCTGTTGCGGATGCAGGCGGACCTTTTCCGATATGTCGAACCGGAGCTGCTGGTATTCGCGATCCACCAAAGGAAATCCCTCCCCTTTCACGCGTTGATAGCCACCGCGATCCGTCATCCCTCCCGGGGACGCGAATCTTCTGCCTCACCCGACATCCATCCTGCAAAGCTTCAGGGCCAGACGATGATGGGAAAGATGAAGGCCGCAATCATTCGACTGTAATCTATCTATATGCGTCCGGAAAAAGGATATAACCGCTCGTACCGGCAGGGGGACTTCCCCGGATTCCGGTCCGCCCTGGTGCCCCGGTCCCCGGGATGGAGGAGACTTCACCGAAACGCCCGAGTCGTGACAATGAACGAAATTCCGCACAAAAAGAAAACGGGGATCAACCAGTCCCCGTCTTCTTCACGCCCCTCGTTCAACCCGGTAATGATTCCGATTTACTTGCGGCCCTCCTGCAAATCCTTCAAAAACAACACCATGTAATCCTCGTCGAGAACCCGACCGTTCACTCGCATCGAGCGCGGATAGGTTCCGTACTTTTGAAAGCCCAATTTTTCATACAGGGCTTTGGCCGGTCGGTTTTCGGACACCACAGTAAGAGTGATGATCTCCAGCCCGGGAAGGGCTTTCACCCGGGTGATGAGCGCCTCCATCATCCGGGTGGCAACGCCTTTACCTTGGTAATCGGGGCGGACATGCACGCCCCACACATGACCCCGGTGGCGGGTTTTTATCAGCGTTTGCCGGACAAAGCCGGCGATTCCCACCAGCGTTCCATCGTCAAAGCCCCGGGCACAAAGTCATCCGAACCGTTCCGCTCCCGCAGAAAGGCGGCATTTTCCTCCACGGATCCCGCCACTTCTTCGGGAGTCCGGTAAAAAGCCTCCGGATACGTCTGGAGAGCCTCCCTGTAAAGGTGGTGAAAGGCCTCGGCGTCCCGTTCCGTCAGGATTCGAAATTCCATCCGATCACCTCCTGGTTCATCGCGATGGAAAAAGGCACGGCGCCGGGCCGTGGTCACAACCGCTTCAACGCGTTGCGGTTGGCTTCAATGGTCCGCTCGATGTCCTCCATCGAATGGGCTGCCGAGACGAACATCCCCTCGAATTGGGACGGAGGAACGAAGATGCCCTCTTCCAGCATCAGGCGGAAATAGCGGGCAAACCGTTTGGCGTTTGATGCCCGGGCTCCGTCATAGTTGATGACCGGATCACCGGTGAAAAAGAGGGTGATCATCGAACCCACCCGGTTGATCTGATGCGGGATACCCGCCTCCTCGGCGTTTCGGCGGATCCCCTCCTCCAAGCGGGCCGCCTTTCGCTCCAACTCCTCATACACCTCCGGCTGAAGTTCCCGGAGGGTGGCCACACCGGCGGCCATCGCCAGCGGGTTTCCGGAAAGGGTCCCGGCCTGATACACCGGCCCCGCCGGCGCAATCATCTCCATGATCTCCCGGCGGCCGCCGTAGGCGCCGACGGGAAGGCCGCCGCCGATCACCTTGCCCATGGTCGTCAGGTCGGGCGTCACCTGAAACTTGCCCTGGGCCGAATGGTAATCCACCCGAAATCCGGTCATCACCTCGTCAAAGATGAGCAGGGCACCGTATTCGGAAGTGATGCGGCGCAATCCCTGGAGGAAGCCCGGCTGGGGCGGCACCACTCCCATGTTCCCGGCCACCGGCTCCACAATCACCGCGGCGATGTCGTCTCCGAACTCCCGGAAGACCAGCTTGACGCTTTCCAAATCATTGTAGGGAACCGTCAGCGTGTGACGGGCGGTCCCTTCCGTCACCCCCGGGCTGTCGGGCAACCCCAAGGTGGCCACACCGGAACCCGCCTTGATCAGCAGGCTGTCGGCATGCCCGTGATAACAACCCTCAAACTTGACGATCTTGTTGCGCCGGGTGTATGCCCTGGCCAGCCGGAGGGCGCTCATGGTCGCTTCCGTCCCCGAGTTGACCATGCGCACCACTTCCACCGAGGGAACCCGCTGCACTACTTCCCTGGCCATCTCCGTCTCCAGTTCCGTGGGCAGCCCGAAACTGGTTCCCCTGGCCGCCGTCTCCTGAACGGCCTCCACCACCTTCGGATGAGCATGCCCAAGGATCAGGGGGCCCCAGGAACAGAGGTAGTCGATGTACTCGTTCCCGTCCACGTCGAAGACGCGGGAACCCCTTCCCCGCTCGATATACACGGGATTCATCTCAACCGAGCGAAAGGCACGGACAGGACTGTTGACCCCGCCGGGGATCAACCGGACCGCCTCTTTGTATCGGGTTTTGGAGCCTTCAAAACCTTTGTGCAAAAAAATCCCTCCTCCTCGGGTATTGTATCGAATCAGAGCGCCCTTGTCGGCAAGAATGCCTTCCGAAAAACCGCAAAAGCCGGCATCCCGGATGAGGAGAACAGGATACCGGCCCTTTGGAGCATGCGTCAAATCCCGAACCGCCGGATCACCTTCTCCTCCCATTCCTCCATCTCCGGGGTGAAATAGGTGACCCGCGTCTTCTTGTATTCCTTGGTGGAATAAAGAACATCCCGTTCGCGGATGCCCGTCTCCTCCTCGATCGACTGGAGAATCGCTTCACATTCTTCCTTCGTCCGACCGTGGACCATCGTGAAAATGGAGTAGGGCCAATCCGGATAAGTGGGGCGCAGGTAGCAATGGCTGACCGCCTTGAACGAGGCCATCTTCATCCCGACCTCGTCAGCCTGCTCCTCCGGAACCGCCCACACCCCCATCCCGTTGAAGCGGAATCCCGCCTTGCGGTGGTGAAGCACCGCGGCAAAGCGGCGCATCTGCTTCCGCTCGAGCAGATCCCGGCCAGCCCGCAGCAATTCATCGGTGGAAACCCCGATATTTTCGGCCAGGGCGTCAAAGGGACGGGGCTCGATGGACAGATCCTTCTGCAGCTCGCGGATGACGGCGATGTCGAATTCGGACACGGTCTGAGCCGCCCTTTTCCGCTCCTCGTATCCGTAAGCGGGCTTGGCCTTCGCCTTGCTCGTATCCTCTTTTCCGGTCATGTCCAGCTGAACGCCGATCTTGAACAACTTCAAGGTGGGCATCAGGCGCACCTGCTCCGCCTCCGCCATCTTTCCGAGCAGCTCCACCGTCTTTTCCAGGCCGAGGCGGCTGTTGGGGGGCACCGCGATGGTAAACCACAGGTTGTAGGCGTGGTTTCGCTTGTAGTTGTGGCTGACCCCCGGGTGATCATTGATCACCCGGGCCGCCTGGTCGATCCGCTCCTCGGGGATCTTGGCGGCCACCAGGCTGGACTTGTACCCCAGGGAGCGGGTGTCGAAAATGGCGGAGATCTGCCGGATCACGTCCCCCTTGAGGGCACGGACCCGGTTCAGCACCTCCTCCTCCGTCGTCCCCAGCTTGTCGGCCAAGGCTTGATAGGGACGTTCCACCAGCTCGATTCCTTCCTGCAATTCATTGAGAAGCCGCCTGTCCAAGGCATCCATCTCTTCCACGGCCATCAGTCGATCCCTCCCCGCAGCCAGCGGGCTGCATCCTTCGCGTGATATGTCAAGATCAGATCCGCACCGGCGCGCTTCATTCCCGTCAAAAGCTCCATCACGACACCCCGCTCATCGATCCAACCCCGCTCGGCGGCCGCCTTCACCATGGCGTACTCCCCGCTGACGTTGTAGGCGACGATGGGCAGGTCAAAGCGCTCCCGGACCCGGCAGATGATGTCCATGTAGGCCAGACCGGGCTTCACCATCAGAAGGTCCGCCCCCTCCTCCACATCGGAGGCCGCCTCACGCAACGCTTCCCGGACGTTGGCCGGATCCATCTGATAGGACCGCCGGTCGCCGAATTGGGGAGCCGAATGGGCCGCTTCGCGGAAAGGACCGTAGAAGGAAGAGGCGTACTTCACCGCATAGGAGAGGATCGGCGTATATTCAAACCCGGCTTCGTCCAGTCCCTGCCGTATGGAGCGGACGAAACCGTCCATCATGTTGGAGGGGGCGATCATGTCGGCCCCGGCCCGCGCCTGGGAAACCGCCGTCCGGGTCAGCAATTCCAAGGACTCGTCGTTGACGATCACTCCGTCTCTCACCACGCCGCAGTGGCCGTGATCCGTGTACTGGCAAAGGCAAGTGTCGGCGATGACGTACAAGTCGGGATACCGTTCCTTGATGCGGCGGATGGCCCGTTGAACGATGCCTTCCTCCGCGTAGGCCTCGCTGCCGACAGCATCCTTTTTCGACGGCACGCCGAACACGATCACCGACGGAATGCCGAGATCGACCAGCTGGGACAGTTCCTCCTCCATCCGGTCCACCGAAAAGTGGAACACCCCCGGCATGGAAGGAACCTCCTCGCGCACGTTTTCCCCCTCCACGACAAACAGCGGGGCGATCAGGTCGGTGACGTCCAAACGCGTCTCCCGGACCATGCTGCGAATGATTCCGGTTTGACGCAGCCGACGATGGCGCCTGAAGGGGTTCATCGGGATCCCTCCTCTAAAAAGGTCCTGTGGGGCAATCGCACCAACACATCCACCAAACCGTCGATCGTGTACTCCGACGCGACGGCATCCACCCGGAGGCCGAGCTCCTCCGCCGTCCGTGCGGTAATCGGACCGATGCACGCGATTTGCACCGATTCGATCAAAGACCTCCAATCCTCCCGCGCCGTGCGGATGGCTTCGACAAAGTTGCGAACCGTCGAGGAGCTGGTAAAGGTGATCACATGAATCGCCCCTTCCTCCAGCATCCGCGCCACCTCACCCGCGTCTTCCGTTCCGACGCGGGTGTCGTAGGCGTCCACCTCCGTCACCTCCAGGCCGCAACGTTCCAACTCTCGGGCCAGCACCTTCCGCGCGATATCGGCCCGGGGGAGCAACACTTTCTCGCCGGCTTCCACCCGGGAAGCCATCGCTTCAGCCAGGGCTTCCGCCCGGTACTCCCCGGGGAGGACATCCACTTGAAGCCCCTTGTCCAAAAGCGCCTCCGCCGTCTGGGGGCCGATGGCCGCCACTTTCGCCTTGGCCATCCGGCGGATGTCCAGTTTCAGCTCGCGAAGCCGGCGGAAAAAGTGTTTCACTCCGTTGGCGCTGGTAAACACCACCCAGTCGTAGTCTTCCAACCGATGGAGCGCCGCATCCAAGAGATCCTGCCGAGCCGGGCGGGTGATGCGGATCACCGGAAACTCGATCGCCTCCCCGCCGAGGACTTCGATCCGTTCCGACAGGGCGCTCGCCTGACTGCGCGCTCGGGTCACCAGCACCCGCTTGCCAAACAGGGGTTTTCTTTCGAACCACTTCAGGGTCTCCCTGAGCTTCACCACCTCGCCGACCACGATGACCGCCGGGGGCTGGAAGCCGGCCTGCTCCACCCGCTCCGCGATATCCGCCAGGGTGCCCGTCAGGGTTTGTTGCTCGACGCGGGTTCCCCATCGGATGAGGGCGACCGGGGTGTCCGGAGAGCGGCCGTAGCGGATCAATTGCTCGCGGATGAAGGGAAGGTTGCCCACACCCATCAGAAAGATCAGCGTCTCCGCGGCGCGGGCGAGATGCTCCCAGTCGATGGAGGACTCGGTTTTCTCCGGCCGCTCGTGGCCGGTAACCACGGCAAAGGAAGCATTGAAATCCCGGTGGGTGACGGGAATCCCCGCGTAGGCGGGAACGGCGATGGCGGAAGTGATTCCGGGAATCACTTCAAAGGGAATACCCCGCTCGGCCAGGATCTCGGCCTCTTCCCCTCCCCGGCCGAACACGAAGGGATCGCCCCCCTTCAACCGTACGACAGTCTTCCCTTCCTTCGCCTTGCGGACCAGCAGTTCGTTGATCTCCTCCTGCGACAGGGTGTGCCGGTCCGGGCGCTTGCCCACATAGATCCGCTCGGCTCCCTCGGGGGCATATCCCAACAGGCGAGGACTGGCCAGCCGATCATACACCAGCACCTCCGCCCGCCGGATCATCTCAAGCCCTTTCACGGTGATCAAACCGGGGTCTCCCGGCCCGGCACCGACCAAATAAACCGTTCCCACGCTCATCGCTCCACCTCCGCTCGCACCGCAGACAAGATCTCATCCGCTCCCTGCCGGAGCAGCTTTTCCGCCAAACGGCATCCCACTTCTTCCGCTCCGTTCCCCTCCTGACGATCCCGCAGCACCCGGCGGCCGTCCGGAGAAGCCACCAGCCCATCCAGGAGAACCTTTTCCCCCTCCACCTGCGCATAGGCGGCAACGGGCAGATGACATCCTCCCTGGAAGGCGTGGAGAAAGGCCCGCTCGGCCCGAACCGCCTTCTCGGTTTCGGGATCGTTGATCCGCCGGATCAGGCGAAACACGGACTCATCCCCCCCGCGGCACTGGACCGCCAAGGCCCCCTGTCCCACGGCGGGCACCATCTTGTCGACCGCCAAAACCTCCGTGATCCGGTCCTCCAGGCCCAAGCGGGAAAGGCCCGCCCGGGCCAACACGATGGCGTCAAACTGGCCCTCCTCCAACTTGCGGAGCCGGGTTTCCACATTCCCCCGGACCGGCTTCACTACCAGATCGGGGCGGCGTACGAGCACCTGGGCTTGACGTCGAAGGCTGCTGGTGCCCACAACGGCGCCGGCGGGAAGTTCATCCAATCCCGCTCCGGAGCGGGAGATCAAACAATCTCTCGGATCCTCCCTCGGGGTTACCGCGGCGATCGCAAGGCCCTCGGGCATTTCCGCCGGCAAGTCCTTCATGCTGTGGACCGCCAGGTCGATCCGTCCCTCGAGGAGCGCCCCCTCGATCTCCTTGATAAACAGCCCTTTCCCTCCCAACTTGGAAAGGGTGACATGGAGAATCCGATCTCCTTTGGTCAGGATCTTCTCCACCCGCCACTCCCAATCCGGTTGAAGCTTTCTCAACCGGTCCATCACCCACTGGGTTTGGGTCAGTGCCAATGCGCTTTGTCTCGTTCCCACACTTACGGTTTTCACGCTATTCCTCCTATGGATTCCTCACCCGTTGATCCCTGCCGCGGAATCCGCCGCCACGGCCATTTCCTCCAGGATGGTCCGATCCACCCATTCCTCCATTCGCCGGCGCACCAGCTCCGGATCCTCCTTGCAGAGGCGTATCCACTCCTCCTGTACCAGCCGGGCCATCAGACGGTAACGGAGCGTAGTGTCGTCCACCTCCGACTGGATTCGCTTCCTCATTTCGACGAGCAGATCGAGAAACACTTCGTATTCCGGCCCGTATTCCGACTCCAGACGCCTCCGGATCTCCTTTGCGAGGGAGGGGCTGGCTCCGGCGGTGGAAACGGCGATCGTCAGCTTCCCCCGTCGAACGGCGGAAGGGACGATGAAATTGCACAGGTCGGGACGGTCCACCACGTTGATCCACTGCCCCCGAGCCCGGGCATCCTCGTACACTTGCCGGTTCACCGCCTCCTTGTCGGTGGCGGCGATCACCAAAAAGCAGCCCTCCCCGTCCTCCCGGCGGTAGGGACGGAAACGGCAGTCGATTTCCCCGGCCCGGAAGCGATCCATCAGCCCCGATGTCAAGGAGGGGCTCACGACGACCACATCGCCGCCGCCGGCCAAAAGGGAGGCCACCTTCCTCTCGGCCACCGTCCCGCCCCCCACGACAAGGCAACGCCGACCGGTCAGATCGATCATCATCGGGTAAAGGTGTTGTGTCATCTTTCTTCGCTCCTCTACAACCATCGGTGGAAAGAAACGCCGGTTCCGGAAATCCACATGTTCAACAAGACGGTAAAAAAAGAGAGCAAATTCCACCAGGCCAGCCTGCGCCCCCGCCACCGGCCCGACAGCCGGAAATAAAGGTGCAAGCTGTAGGCGGTGAGCACCAGCAGGGATCCGGCGATCTTGGGATCGTACCACGGCGTTCCCGGAACCCTCTGATGAAGCCAGACCAGTCCCAAAATCATCGACAGGAGCATCAGGGGGACGCCGATCATCACCCATCGATGGAAAAAGGAGTGCAAACGGTCCAGACTGGGCAGGAGGCGGAGCACCCGATTCCATTTCTTCCGCTTCAGCAGAAAGTTTCCAATCAGGTAAAAAGCCGCGAAAACCGCGGACAAGGAAAAGGCGGCATACGCCACGAACGCCATGGTGACGTGGATGAACACCAGCTCTGACAACAGGATTTCCGATACCGGACTTCCGGAATCCCTGGCGACGAACAGATTGATCGCCATCACGGCAAAGCTGATCAGATTTGCCGAGAAGACAAACAGATCCATCCGGTAAACGGCGTTGATCACCAGGGTGAGCGTGATCAGGACCCAGGAATAGAAAAACAGAGCATCAAAAGAAGTGAGTGCCGGAAACCACGACGACAGGCGAAACGCGAAAAAAAGACTTTGGGAGAGCCACACCGCCACCAAAAGCCCCAGGGCCAACCGGTTGGCCCTTCGGTTCGGGTAGAGCAGGTCCGAGAAAGAAAAGAGCAGGCTGAGCGCATATAAATAAATGATGAAATCGATAATCCACCGCTCGGTAAACACGACGGCTCCCCCTTACGAGCGCGTAGGGAGATCGGTTCCGGCGTAAGCGGGCCTGCCCAGCCGGGAAGAAGAAAAGCGGGCTACAAGCATTTCTTTGTCTTGGGCGGTTTCCTCTTCGGAGGACAGGCGATCCTCCAGGGCAAACAGCTGGACGAACAACTCCAGCGCTTCTTCCCGGTCCGGTCCCGCTGCCATCTCCTTGATCCGAAGGATCGGATCGCGCAACAGCTGGTTGACGATGCTCTTCGTGTGCTTCCGGAGCACCCGCCGCTCCCGCTCGGTCAAATCCGGAAGCTTTCGCTCGATGCTTCGCATCGTCTCCTCCTGAATGGCGATCGCCTTTTCCCGTAGGGCGGAGATGAGGGGTACGACACCAAGGGTTTGGAGCCACTCCTGGAAGCGGACGATTTCCTCCTCGATCCAGGCTTCCACTTTCTCCGCCTCTTTCCGCCGCAGGACGAGATTGGCCTCCACGATTCCCTCCAGATCGTCGATGTTGTAGAGGTAGACCTGTTCCAGTTCATGGACCGAGGCTTCCACATCCCGCGGAACGGCGATGTCGATCAAAAAAAGAGGGACTTGGCGGAAGCGGACCGCTTCGGACACCATCTCCCGACGAATCACCACATCGGAGGAACCTGTGGATGTGACCACAATATCCGCTTCACGCAGGGAGTCGACCAACCGGTCGAAGGGGCGGGCCTCCCCGTTGAAACGCTTGGCCACTTCCGCGGCCTTCTCCAGGGTGCGGTTGGTCACGATCACCCGGTCGGCCCCCGCCTCGTGGAAGTGCTTTGCGGTCAACTCCCCCATTTTTCCCGCTCCGACCAGCAGCACCGTCTTCCCGGAAAATCCGTCGAACAGCTTTTTCCCCAGCTCCACCGCCGCATAGCTGACCGATACGGCATTCTGACCGATTTCGGTCTCGGCGTGAACCCGTTTTCCGAGAGTGACGGCCTGTTTGAACAGGGTATTGAACAGCGTTCCCGTCGCCCCGTGCTTTTGGGCGGTCAAAAAAGCCGATTTCACTTGGCCGAGAATTTGGGTCTCTCCGATGATCATCGAATCCAGCCCACACGCCACCAGAAACAGATGGCGCACGGCTTCCTCATTTTGCTTCACATACAGGTGGTCGACGAATTCCTCTCTCGGCACGCCGAACCACTCTTCCAGAAAGGTTTTGAGATAGTACTCCCCCGTGTGAAGCTGATCGCAAACGGCGTACAATTCCATCCGGTTGCAGGTGCTCAAAATCGTGCATTCCAGAATGCTTTTGGTATGACGCAGCCGCGTCAGCGCCTCCTCCAGATCTTTATCGGAGAAGGCCAGCCGCTCGCGCAGTTCCACCGGAGCCGTTCGATGATTCAGCCCTAACACCATGATGTGCATCAAATCACCCCGATTGCCGGGACAAAAGTGACAAATCCTGATGAGAACCTTCCCACAAAAGGTGTGATCTTTATCATTCCCGTTTTTTCAGTCTATCCCCATTATAGCACAGGCCATTCCGGCAAAAAGTCGACACCTTTGAACAGATTTTGAATCCGGGGCATACGATGACATTAGCCCAGTTCAACAAAGGAGGACGAAGCCATGCCCATCCTGTCCCGCAAATGGGTCATCGCCGCCGCGTTGGTCATCGGCTTGGCGGTGATCGGTGGGATCGTAAAGGCCCTTCTTCCTTCGGAAGAGAATCAATTGGAAACCCTCCGCGTCGTAGAGGTGACCCGCTCACCCTTCTACGCTCCCCAATACGTTGCCCTGTCCAAGGGATTTTTCGAAGAGGAAGGATTGGATATCCGGCTGTCCAACGGATTTGGCGGAGATAAAACGATGACCGCCCTCTTGGCCGGGGATGCGGACATCGTTCTGGTCGGCGTCGAGGCGGCCATTTATGTCAACGCCCGCGGAGCGTCCAGTCCGGTCACCGCCTTCGCCCAGTTGACACAAACGGACGGCTCCTTCTTGGTATCGAGGGAACCGATGGAGGACTTTCGCTGGAGCGATCTTCGCGGAAAAGCCCTGCTCGGCCAGCGAAAGGGGGGAATGCCCCAGATGGTGAGCGAATATGTCCAGCGCAAAAACGGCTTAAATCCCCACAAGGATGTAGAGATCATTCAAAACGTGGACTACAAAAACCTGGGAAGCGCCTTCGCTTCCGGAACGGGCGATTTTGCGCAACTGTTTGAGCCGACCGCTTCCATGTTGGAGAAAGAAGGAAAAGGATATGTCGTCGCCTCCTTTGGAGTCGACAGCGGAAAACTTCCCTACACCGCCTACATCGCCAGAGCCCAATTCATCGAAGATCATCCCGAAGTGATTCACCGTTTCGTGCGAGCCCTTCATCGGGCACAGCAGTGGACTTTGCGGCATTCGCCCGAAGAGATCAGCGATGCCATCTCCCCTTATTTTACCGATACCGACCGCGAAGTTCTCATCCGGGTTGTGAAGCGGTATCAATCCCAGGAATCCTGGGCTCCGGATCCGATCATCGAGCAGTCGGAATACGAACACCTGTTGGAAGTGATGCGCCAGGCGGGAGAACTCCCCGGCAACATCCCATATGAGAAAATCGTGCGCACGGACATCGCGGAAGCGGTGACCGGGAATCCAGATTGACGGACGCAAGAAAGTGCTCCGGCAGGGGGAATTGCCATGACACCGATCGATGCGATTGAAATCGATCATGTGACCAAGACGTATCTGACAAAGCGAGACGAACGTCAGGCGCTGGGGCCGATCACCTTCAATGTCACTTCCGGCGAGATGGTGGCCGTCGTCGGACCCAGCGGATGCGGCAAAAGCACGCTTCTCTCCCTGATCGCCGGCCTGATGCCGGTCACGTCGGGAGAGATCCGCCTGTTCGGAGAGCCCGTGAAGGGACCCTCCCCCCGCATCGGTTACATGCTGCAACGGGACGGTCTGCTGGAGTGGCGGACAGTGGAGGAAAACATCGCCCTGGGGCTGGAAATTCGGGGGCAGAAGACCCGAAAAAACCTGGAACACGCCCGTTACCTGCTCAAGGAAATGGGATTGGCTTCCGTGATCCAACACTATCCTTCCCAGCTTTCCGGCGGAATGCGGCAACGGGTCGCCCTTGTGCGAACCATGGCCGTCCAACCGGACATCCTCCTCCTGGATGAACCGTTTTCGGCGGTCGACTACCAAAACAAACTGCACCTGGAAAAGCTCCTCGTCTCGATCCGCAGGCAGCACAAGATCACCACGGTGCTCATCACCCACGATCTGGAGGAGGCCCTGGCCCTTGCGGACCGGATCATCGTCCTCTCCCGCAGACCGGGGCAAATCCGGCGCATGATCACCTTGCCCGAGGAGGTTCGCAAGGCCGATCCCCTGGATGCGCGCAGCCATCCCCTGTTCAGAAACCACTTCAACGAACTGTGGAAGGAGTTGGAACAGCCATGACAAATGGGGCGATCAAAAGATGGCTGGAACGGGGAGCGGTGTCCCCCCTGCACGCCAAACACCTGCGACGGCTGCGGATTAGGGAATGGAAAATCGCCATTTACCGGACGGCCATCCTCCTCCTTCTGATCATCGGATGGGAATGGGCGGCCCGGGAAGGGGTGATCGATCCCTTCCTGTTCAGCAGTCCCGGTCAAATGTGGGATCTGGCGGTGAGTCTCTCCGCCTCCGGCGAGCTGCTGAATCACATCGCGGTCACCCTCGTGGAGACGCTGATCGGATTTTCCATCGGGACGGCGGCCGGCACCGCCCTGGCCACCCTAATCTGGGCCTCACCCATGCTCTCGCGGGTATTGGACCCTTACCTGGTGGTCCTCAACAGCATGCCCAAGGTGGCCCTGGGACCTCTGTTCATCGTCACCATCGGCGCCGGTTACGGATCGATCATCGCCATGGGCGTTGCCATCACCATCATCATCACCGCGCTGGTCATGCACCAGAGCTTCAAAAGCGCCAATCCCGATCATCTCATCCTGGCCCGCGCCTTTGGGGCGACGCGCACCCAGCAGTTCATCAAAATCATTCTGCCTTCCAGCATCCCCGATCTGATCGCGGCGATCAAAGTCAACGTCGGCCTGTCCTGGGTGGGGGTCATCGTCGGCGAATTCCTCGTTTCGAAGGCGGGCCTGGGATACCTCATCATCTACGGATTCCAGGTGTTCAACCTGACCCTCGTCATGTTGAACCTCTTGATCGTGGCGCTGTTGGCGACGCTGATGTACCTGGCCGTCTCCCGGGTGGAAAAACATCTCCTGCGGCATCGGGAAACAAACGGATAAAAAAGCAGCGAGCCCTTTCGGAGAAAGGGCTGAGATTGATGACAAACCCCCTGGCTCTTTTCGCAAGAAAAGCGCCAGGGGTTGCATGTTTATGGGAAATAAACAGATAAAGGAAATTAGATTTGGTAAATTAGGCGGATCACAAAGCCTTTTCCTCTCTTCGAGAGGAGCAAGGCCATTTTTTTGATGTTT
>NZ_PVNE01000023.1 GCF_003001905.1 Planifilum fimeticola | reverse complement strand
AGCCATCCAAGCATACATCCGTTGGCGCAACAAAAACAAACATCACGAAGCCATCTTAAAAGAACAAAACAAGATCAAGGTTGCCTGAAGGGGCACTAGCTACGCGGTGAAAGAGGCCGTCCCCGGTGCCGAAGGGGGCGGCTCCCCCTTTCCATCCTTTACTTATTTGACGTCGCTGCTTCATCATCTTAAACATCCGGGAGGGATGGATGAGTGAAATGTTTGTTTTCCACGCAGATCACCAAGATCGGGAATATGGTGGATTCCCTGATCCAAGAAAAAATGATGGTCATTTTTGATGAGGATGCGCCAGAAGAGCTGCATGACATGTCCATTCTCCACACCAAGTCGCCCTGCTTTGAATCGGTCCGGAGCGGAGATTACCTGGTGATTGGCGATCAATCCTTCCGGGTGACCAGCGTGGGGGAGAAAGTGAATGAAACCCTCCGGGAGTTGGGACACTGCACCATCAAGTTTGAAGGAAAGGACAGGTCCGAGCTCCCTGGGATTCTCCAGGTGGAAGCAAGTGAACCCGTCCTGGAGCTGCATGCTCCCTTGATGTTTGTCCGCAAATAAATACTATGGGGGTGGGGAGAGATTGCTGGGGTTAAAACGGAGGTTGAAAGAGTACGAGATGGAAGGAAACTGCATCCGGGTCGGGTTGATCGGCGCCGGACAGATGGGGCGGGGGCTGATTTCCCAGGTTGAAAAAATCGCCGGCATGGAAGTGGTGATCACCGCCGACATCGTCCCGGAGCGTGCCGAGACGGCTTATCGGAAGGCGGGAGTTCCTTCCTCCTCGATTTTGAGGACGGACGATCCGGAAAAGGCGGAAAGGTGGATCGCTTCGGGGGGATGGGTGGTCACTCGGGATGGGAATATGGCGGTGCAACTGGATTCGGTCGATGTGGTGGTCGACGCCACCGGCATCCCGGAGGTGGGGGCGGAGATCGCCTGGCACGCCATTCTGAACCGGAAGCACATCGTCTTGCTCAACGTGGAAGCCGATGTTACCGTCGGCCCTCTGCTGAAGAAAATGGCCGATGTTGCCGGGGTCGTATATACGGGAACCGCCGGGGATGAACCCGGGGCGATCATGGAGCTCTATGATTTCGCCTCAAGCCTCGGCTTTGAAGTGATCGCCCTGGGGAAAGGGAAAAACAATCCCCTGGACGTTTACGCCACCCCCGACGGTGTGGCCGATGAGGCGCGGCGGAAGGGAGTCAATCCGAAGATGCTCGCCTCCTTCCGAGACGGCACCAAGACGATGGTGGAAATGACTGCCGTGTCCAATGCGACGGGCTTTTTGCCCGATGTTCCCGGAATGCACGGGCCCAAAGCAACCTTGGATCGCCTTCCCCGCCTGTTTTCACTGCGGGAGGAGGGCGGAATCCTTCACCGCAAGGGGATCGTGGATTACGTGGACGGAGTGGCCCCGGGGGTTTTTGCCGTCATCACGACGGACAATCCGGAGGTCCACGATCAGCTGAAGTATCTCAAGATGGGGGACGGTCCCCATTACGTGCTCTACCGGCCCTACCATCTGACCAGTCTGGAAACCCCCATTTCCGTCGCCCGGGCCTTTTTTCATCAGGAACCGACCATCGCTCCCTGCTGCGGGTCGGTCTCCGAGACGGTCGCGGTGGCCAAGAAAGATCTGCAGCCCGGAGAGGCGTTGGACGGGATCGGGGGGTATACCGTTTACGGCCGAATCCTTTCTGCTGAGGAGCAGCGAAGGGAGAGGGCGTTGCCCATCGGATTGGTGGGCGCCAACGTTCGGATGAAACGGAGGGTCAAAAAGGGAGAGATTTTGACCTATGACGATGTGGAATGCGAAGAGAGAAACCGGATATGGATTCTTCGCGAATTCATGGAAAAGGACGGTCAATAGATGATCGTTTCTGCCGGAAGAAGGTATGCCTATGGATAGGTGGAGCGACAAGCGGCAAATGGTCCGGATCGCCAAGATGTATTACTTTCAGGGGCTGACGCAGTCGGAGATCGCGAATAAAGTGGGAATCTCCCGGCCGATCATCTCCAAGCTGCTTCAGAAGGCAAGGGAGAGCGGGATCGTGGAGATTGTCATCAAGGACGATACCCTCCGCACCGTGGATTTGGAGCAGAAGTTGGAATCGGAGTTTCCGCTGAAGGAAGCGTTGGTGGTCCCCGTCGATGATCCGGACAACGAGGAGATCAACAAGCGCAACGTGGGGAAGGCCGCCGGCCAATTTCTGTTGCGGCAGCTCAAGAAGGTGAAGCGCCTGGGCATTTCCTGGGGGACCACCCTGAACCACATGGTCCGGGAAATCCCCTTTGTGAATCACGAGAGGATCAAAATATTGCCCCTCGTTGGAGGAATTGGACGAAGTCATATCGAAATTCATGCTAATCAGCTGGCCTACGAGCTGTCCAAAAAATTGAACTGTGAATGCGAATTCCTGTACGCGCCCGCAGTAGCGGAATCCGTTCGCTTGAAACAGGAGCTGATGAGCTCCGCGGAGATCCACCACCTGTTGGAAGAGGCGAAACGGGTGGATTTGGCCGTGGTGGGGATCGGCAACCCCCTCCGTTCCACCATGGTCAAAATGGGGTATTTAAATAAGGAGGATCTCGATGACCTGCGAAGACACGGCGCGGCCGGAGACATCAATTCCCGATTTATCGACGCCGAGGGAAGGGAGCTCTCCATTCCCTTGACGGAGAGGACCATCGGGATCGAATTGACTCCCCTGCGCCGCATTCCCACCGTGATCGGTGTGGCTTCGGGAATCGACAAGGTCCAGGCGATATTGGCCTCCCTGAGAGGGCAATATATGAATGTGCTCGTGACCGACGAGGCAACCGCAAAACAAGTCTTGATCCATCATCAGCGGTCATTCAACCCGACCGGCTGACGGGGGGTGAGAGGATGGAATTTCAAGAGTTGCAGACCGAGTTGTACTGCATCAAGTGCGAAGAAAACGAAATGCATGTCCTAACCTACTTGAATCAACGCCTGTACAAAGCGCGATGCGAAGGTTGCGGTCACGAGTTGTTCATTTCGCCCGATCCCCGCAAAGTGCTCTACGATGAATTTCTACAACGGATCGTGACCAAACCGGAGAGGATTTCCAGAGAACTGAAGGAAAATCCGCGCCGGATCGTCACTTTGCCTTATCGGGTGATCAGCAAACCCTACCGGATGTACAAAGAGATGCAGGGACTTCGCCAATTCATCGCCCAGGGAAAAAGCCGGAACGGCTCAAAGATCAGTTAAAGGCACCGGGATGGTGCCTTTTTCTGTTGGCGGTATCGGGCGTTGGGGCGGACCGAAAGGGTTCCGGTTTTTTGGGAAGCGTTCCGGGAGTATATTTGTTTTCCGTTCCGTCAAGGATCGATAAGGAATGGGTGTTGCACCTCAGACGGAGAGGAAAACGAATGGGTCGACGGAAGATTCGAGAAGAAGAATTAGCCAGAGGATTAAACGATCGTCATATCCAGTTGATTGCCATCGGAGGGGCCATCGGAGTCGGCCTTTTTTTGGGTTCGGCGCAGGCGATCCAATTGGCGGGACCCGCAATCCTTCTTGCCTATGCCATCGGCGGGATGATCATGTTTTTCTTGATGAGGGCACTGGGCGAGCTTGCGCTGTATAAGCCCGTCGCCGGATCCTTCAGTACCTATGCGAGCGAGTTTATCGCTCCTTGGGTTGGATTTGTTACGGGATGGAATTACTGGATTGTGTGGGTCGTCACAGGGATGGCGGAAATCACTGCCGTGGGGGTGTATGTTCGCTACTGGTTCCCGGAAATTCCCCAATGGATCCCCGCTTTGGGAGCGCTTTTGGGAGTCTACATCATCAATATCATCGCCGTAAAGCTGTTCGGCGAGTTCGAATTCTGGTTTGCCATGATCAAAGTGGTGACGATCATCGCGCTGATTGTCATCGGCTTGGTCATCATGTTCACGGGGTGGGGAAATGGAGGTCAAATCGTCGGTTTCTCCAACCTGTGGACACACGGGGGGTTTGTGCCCCACGGGGTGACGGGGATCTTATTGTCGTTGCAAATGGTGATGTTCAGTTTTTTGGGGATGGAATTGATAGGGGTTACCGCCGGTGAAGCGAAGGATCCCGAAATCACCCTGCCCAGGGCCATCAACGCCACGATTTGGCGAATACTCCTTTTCTACATCGGTGCGTTGGCGGTCATCCTGTCCCTGTACCCGTGGAACATCATCGACGGGAACACCAGTCCCTTCGTGTTGACCTTCGCCAAAGTGGGGATCCCGGCGGCCGCGGGCATTATCAACTTTGTGGTGTTAACGGCCGCTTTGTCTTCCTGTAACAGCGGTGTATTCAGCACCGGACGGATGATTTACACATTGGCGGTTCATGGCCAGGCGCCGCAAATGTTTTCCCGCTTAAGCTCCCGCAAAGTGCCCGTCCGGGGGCTCACCTTGTCCGCAGTGGTGATGCTGATCGGGGTGCTGCTCAACTATGTCATTCCGGAAAAAGCGTTTATCTACATTACAAGCGTGGCCACTTTCGGAGCCTTGTGGACGTGGGGAATCATCGTTTACGCCCATTTGAATTATCGGCGAAAAAGGGGCGTCCAGGTTGAATTCAAAATGCCCGGGTATCCCTATACGAACTGGATCACCCTGCTCTTCATGGTGATGGTGGCCGTCCTTTTGGGCTTCAACAGTGAGACGCGGATTGCTTTGATCGTCGGGCCGATCTGGATACTTATTCTGATTGTCAGTTACCAGTTTGTGAAGAAATATCATCGCGATGGATCGAGGCCCGGTTCGTGAAGGTGCTTTTGTGAGAACGACAAAGCAGGAAAAGGGCGGAGAAAGCTTTTGCCTTTCTCCGCCCTTTTTGTTTTCCGATCGGCGGGCTCCGGTGAAAACCCCTGGATGCTGGCGATCGGTGTAACGAATTTGGGGAAAAAAGAGACAAAACACCATGGAAAAGGAGGTGTTCCAATCTCGGCGGAGAACATAGGATAGACGAAAGATACGTCCTGCAACCTGCTGTTGCCCACCGCGGGACGATCAAATCTCCGGGAAGGAATGCTATTTCCAGGTACACCTGGACGGACACGTTGTTCGGAAATTTCAAGGCCGTGCTTTTGATGTGATCACCGTTGAAAAAGGAGGGAGGGGCGTTCGGATGAGCCGGGAGGAGCTGAGGGATTCGAAAAACGTGATCCCCATGATATTGTTTGTAACCATATTTCCTTCCCTGTTCGTTACGCTCTTTTTTTCCATCAGGGGCGATATCCGGGAGGACAAACACGACAGAGAGCCGCACGAAGTGGTGGTGATGCTCGAAAACGCCTTTCTGCAGCGCAACGGGGCTCTGATCAAACGGCTTGCGGCGCCTGAATACGCCAAGCAGGCGGCAGATACCCTCGACATCCCCCTGACGCAGGGAAGCCAAAACAACCGAACGCTCCCGGATAACTGGGTGATGGAAGAGTACAAAATCGATGAAAACCATTACCTCTATCATCTGACGTGGGTGGATGAGACGGAACATATCCGGGACTATCTGCGGGTGAAAAGAATAAACGATGAGTGGCGGGCGAACGAACTCCACCCCGAGCGGTTTGAGCAAGAAATCAAGGGGATAAAGCCCCGGATCATCCGGGGGAACAAGGAGTGAATGTTCCTCCGCAATAGGAACCTCTCATCGAAGAAATTATCCTCCGGATATCATTCGCATGTTATGGGTCCGGCACAGGTATATAATCGCAGCCGGGCCGCTTTACATATAAGGAAGGGATTTTTCGTGAGAATCGATATCGAAAGCATCATGCCGCTTGCGTCCGTTATTCTAATTCCCCTTCTAATCTGCCTGATTCCTTTCCGGGAAATGTCCGTTGACTATTTGCTGTCGATCCAAGGTATCGGAAATATTGCTCTTGGGATCCCGTTTGGATTCGGACTGCCGTTTCTCGTTGAAAGTGATTTCAGGTCCATTTTGCGGCGGGGACTATTTTTTACGCTTTCGATCGAGCTTGTGCAGTTGGTGATTTCCTTATCGTACGGATTTCCCTACAGAACCGTTGACATCAACGATGTGATGTTGAACCTTTCGGGTGTAATGATCGGATTTGCGCTGTTTTGCTTTTTCTCCAGGTTTGCTGCCGGTGTCCGTAGGCAGGGGAGATGCGTTACAGAAGCAAAGCGAGACAATCAAAGCAGGGCTGAGTAAAAATGCAGGGTTGATGAGAAAAATACCGCGGAATGCATTTTCTCTTCAGAAGCATTGGGTCACCGTAAGACGGAAAAACGGGAAGTGCGGGCCTTTGCCTGTGATTGCACCCGCTTAGAAACGGAATAACAACAACACCATTCATTTATATCGGCAAAGAAGCAATGTCCATGGAGAGGGGTCGAAGGGACGCCCTTCTTGGGGATCTTGAAACGGTTCCTGCCGGATGAACCGCGGTTGGTATCAGACCTTGTGGGATGCGATGCTGATATAATCCACGAACAATGTGCCGCTGGCCAGCAGGAAGACGACGGAGAGCATCGCCGTTCCCCGGGGAGGCGTCGGCACGATGGAAAAGTAGGGGTACCAGCTTTTGGTTCGGCGGGGAGGCCGGACGAGCAAGGGTGTGGAGTTGATGATCCGGCGGTTTTTGTCCAGATAGGCGACGGTCGCATAAATTTCTGCTCGGTTTGACGGCGGCGTCACATTGAGAAGGCGGAAGTAGAGGTAGTAGGCGCATCCCCGTTCAAAGGGACCGGAAACCGTTTGTTTCAACGCGGCGGGCAATTTTGGCATTGCGCTCATATAAAGAGAATAATCCCCCGGTCGCAACAGATTTTTCATCCGGCGAATCCGGGTTCCCGTCCAGGGCGCGATCCCCCTCGTAAATCCCCCGTTTTTGAGCAAATTCTTACCGGAACAGGCCATGTTCTTGCCCCTTTCCTCTTCAGTTCATATATTGTATGGCTTTGATATATCGCTTGTTCAAGCGCATGGTGGGGGAGACGGTAAATAGGCGGGGAATGACTTCATCGAGGAAGGGACAGAGTCCGGAGACGTTGTGAGTTTTTCGCGTCCGAACGCCCCGGAACAGGGGCAATAAGCAATTCAAGGCGGTTTCCGGTTTTTTTGCAATAAATTTAGGGATTGATGTGGAAAGCATGTCGTGATTCCCATATTATTTAAATCGGATCCGTTGCATCCCGATAGGACGATTTTTATATTTCCGGAAAAGATGGTAGCATCATCCGTTTGAGGGAAATTCCATGGCCGGCATCGGATCCCCTGATGCACGGAAACGGACCTACGATAGAACACGTAGCAAAGGTGAAAAAGCGATGATCACTGTGATTGGCGACATGATGCTGGATATCCTCGTCCGACAGGATACCGTCCATTATGCGACCGACTCAGAAGGGGATGTCGACCTCCGTGCGGGAGGGCAGGGCGGCAATGTAGCGGCATGGATTGCGGCGTGCGGAGAGCAGAGCCACCTGATCGGCAAGGTGGGGGATGATCCCTTCGGCGCTTATCTGATCGGGGAAGCCGAGAAACGGGGAGTGAAATGCTCCGTCACGCCCCATCCCGGTGAGAAGACCGGCAGGATTCTCGTGATGGTGGATCGGAACGGGGAACGATCCATGATCGTGGACCGGGGAGCAAATCGGTTGCTCAGCGAGGCGGACATTCAGGGAATCGAAGACAGCCGGCTGCTCTATATTTCCGGTTACACCTTCTACGTGAAGGAGACCCGGGACGCCGCCCAATACGCCAAAAGGGAAGCGGGAAGGCGGGGAATTCCCGTCGCCGTCGACCCGAGTTCGCTGTATCATCTCAGGTTTGAAAAAACGGGATTTATATCCTTTTTGGAAGGTACCACCTTTCTTTTTCCGAACTACGAAGAAGGGAAGGCTCTTACGGGAGAGGAAGAGCCGGCGAGGATTGTGGAATCGCTTCGTCGGTGGGTTCCTCATCCCGTACTCAAACTGGGTGAAAAGGGCTGCATGCTGTTTGCGGACGGAATCATCGTTCACGTTCCGGCTCCATCGGCGGAGCCCGTCGATTCAACGGGGGCCGGCGATGCCTTTGCCGGGGCGTTTATGGCCGAATATCAAAGGACAAGCTCCGTTTTGAAAGCGGCCCAATACGCTGTGGGGGTCGCGGCCCGGGTGGTTCAACGCGTCGGCGGCCAGCCCGAAATCAAATGAGTGGCCGGCGGGCTTAAGTCAAGGTGTCTGCCTCAGTGGGCTCAGAGCGTGTATTCCCGGGGGATCGGCTCTTTTTTCGCCGGAGCGGATAGGCCGGAATAAGAGACAAACTCTGGGAATCTATTTATTAGAATTTCGTATTTTTAGTGACACGAAGGTATTGCAATCCGTCTGACATTCGCTTATTATTAAGCCAAACCCTTGACGGGGTCAATTTCTTTCGTTGAAAGGGGGCGAAAGGGGGATAGAATCCGTTTCTGGTGGAGCCGGTCAAAGGATGTTGTCGGATGGGGCGCAGTTGACGTTCTCATGGACGATGCCAATCTCGCGCATCTTGTCGCTGATGGCTTGATGGGACTTATTTGTTGATTGCATAGCGAGAAGAAGACGCAGGAATTCTTCACCCATGATGATTTGAACCAGGCGCTGAAATGGACGTGAAGATGTCGAAAAAGAAAATCTTCTATCAATGGCTCCAGATATTAAAGGAGGAAAAATTGTAGGTGAATACGAAAGATTCCAAACCCTTTAACCGGGAAAAGGCTTTTTTAGGAAAGCACAAAGGGATTGCCGTTCTGGCCGTAATTGCGGTTTTGGCGATTGTCGGGACATCCATTGCGTTTGCTGCAGCGGACGGACCCGAGGATGTGGTCCGCAAGTTCGAGGAAGCGGTACATAACAACGATGTGGACGTTCTGGAGAAGATCGTGTCGCCGGACGACGAACGGATGGAAATCGATCGCGAGCGCCTCGCCCAGTTTCTTCAGCTGATGCATAAGGACAGGGGTTACCGGGAGGCGACCATGTCCCTGCTGCATTCCCAATTGGCAATGTATCAGTCTGATGGAAATGAGATTTACGGATCGGATGCATTGGCCTGGGTGGATTATTACTTGAAGAAGGAGGAAGGGGTCCTGTTCGATTCCTATTCTATCGGCGTTCGCCCGTACTTCCTGCACATCAAGACAAATAAATCGGGCGGGACGGTGAAAGTGGATGGAGAGACGGTTCTCACTTCCAAAGAGGGAGACGCCAAGATGCTGGGGCCGTTGATGCCCGGGGAATACGAAGTCGAAGGCACGAAGAAATATTCCTATGCGGTGGTGAAAAGTGCCAAGAAGGTAAAACTGTTTGCCCGTGAGGATGGGCAGGCGGAAGTGCAGGTGGATTTGACCGGCGAGTATATCCAACTGAGGTCCGGCTTCAAGGATACCCGGGTGATTGTCAATGGAAAACCGATCAATAAAACGGTCGAGGAAGTCAGCAAGTTCGGGCCGGTATCTCGGGACGGTTCGATCACCCTTCAGGGAGAGGGGGAATTTCCCTGGGGCACGTCCAGAAGCGACAAAATCAAAGTGGCCGAGAACATGATCGCCGTGGATCTTACTCCCAAGCCCTACGCGGACAAAAAAGGCAGGGACCGGATTGTGAAGACGATCAACACCTTTTTCAAGGAATGGTTCGCGGCAAAGCAAAGGCAGGACGCTTCCATCCTGACCGTCGCGGGGGACGATCTAAAAAGGGAGCTGGTCAGGGACATCGAGACCAAAAAGTCTTTGGTGGAATCCTGGGGGAAAGAACCGTTCAACGGTGTTGTCCTGGGAACGAGGATCGACTTTGACGGTCTGAGGTTAGAATACACGGACGATCATTATGTGGTCCAAATCCCGGTGGAGTTACATTCGAGGCACAATGACTACCCCGGGGAGAAGATGCGAGAGGAATTTGATGAGAGATGGTTGGTGCTCCGTTACGATGAGAACGGGAAACGGTGGCTGGTTCATTCCGAGGAAATTTTGATGGGGGATTATTTCAAGGGAAAAAACACGGTCAAAACCGAATTTAAGTGAGCTTGCCGGGGAACCTTCCCCGGTTTTTGTTTTCCATTGCCGCAGCCTCTCGAATCGTCGGAACTGTCAGGGTGTCTTTCGGATAACACCCTACATTAAAGATGAAGAGGGTATTCGGAAATTTATGGAGAAGTAAAGGATGTTAAGTCGTCGTGTTCCCAGCGCGCGACAAAGAGAAGAGAGATTGAGGCCGCGAACACGATTCCCCCATGGCTATTGAGCTGACGGCTCCATTTCAGTGAAAGGAAAAGAGACTTTATGGAAACCTATGAACTGGAAGTATCCAAGATGATCAAAGCCGATCCGGAACGGGTATACCGTGTATTGTCTGATTACCAAAACGAACATCCCAACATTTTACCGAAACCCTACTTTTCCAATGTCGAAGTGGAAAGGGGCGGCATCGGAGCGGGGACGGTCGTAAAGGTTCAAATGAAAGTGATGGGTACGGTTCAACATTTCCGATTGACGGTATCGGAACCCCGGCCGGGAAGAGAAATCCGCGAGGAGGACCCCGAAGCCGGAATCAAGACGATTTTTACCTTGGAGCCCGGCCCGGATCGTGATCGTTGTCAAGTAACCTTGAAAACCCTTTGGCAAAAGAAAAAGGGAATGAGAGGTCTGTTGGAGAGACTGCTCAATCCACTGATTATCCGACCCATCTATGTAAAGGAACTGAATCTGTTGGAAGCCTATTGCGAAGAAAAGCTAACTTAAGCGATTAAAAGAAAGTTGAGAATTCATCCATCGCATAGTCCAGACGTTGTAGAGTCATCAACTTTCTATCAATGATCTTACAATCCCTGAACATGTCGGGAATCTTCCCTGGTTTTTGATTTCAGTTGTTGTAGATGCTTTCGAAAACAGCGAGGACAAGCACATGTGTTGGTTTAAGATATATATCTAACCATTCGTAGCAGTTAAATCCTATAGATCCGCAAAATATTTAGTACTTCATGTCTATTCTACAAATATCACAAAATTAAATATTGATTTGAATTCAAAAGGGCAATATACTGAAAATAGTTAAGGATTTACAAAAGAGAACCATTTGCACACGTCCCATTATTTTTTTCCATCTAGTTAAGCGCTTTCCTAACATTTGTGATTGAGCTACCGGACAGCGAGCTTTACAGTTGCCGTCATTGAATCAAACTTCGGAGGAGAGAGCCAAGTTGGTTTATTTTTCTGTTTTGTCTTTCGTCCTGATTATCGCTGCAGTCTGGTTCTTTGCCTACAAAAAGAGCCGTGTCGTGGATAATACCAGCTCAGAGGGATACTTTCTCGGCGGTCGAAGTTTGACAGCGGTTACAATCGCGGGTTCAATTCTCATGACCAATCTGTCCACGGAGCAAATCGTCGGACAGAACGGCCAAAGTTATATGTCCGGGATGGAAGTGATGGCCTGGGAGGTCACTGCTGCAATCGCCATTGTTATGTTGGCGCTTGTATTTTTGCCGAAGTATCTGAAGTATGGTGTGGATACGATTTCCGACTTTATTGAAAGGCGCTATGATACAACCACAAAGAGGATTGTTTCTGTTCTGTTTATTTTTACTTATATGATTTCCTTTTTGCCGGTGGTCTTGTATTCGGGATCGCTCGTTTTCAACAAGATTTTCAATGTGAGTGAGGCAATGGGGATTGATCAGCTGATGGCTGTCGCCCTCATTGCTGCGGCTATAGGGATTATCGGCCTCCTGTATTTGCTCATGGGTGGGTTGTCGTTGGGGGCTTTCAGTGATGCCGTCTATGGAATCGGTTTGTTGATCGGCGGGCTGTCCATCCCGGTGTTGGGGCTGATGATTCTGGGTGATGGGAGTTTGCTTGGAGGCCTTGATGTTGTCAGAACTAATACGCCGGAAAAGTTGAACTCAATCGGAGCCATCGACTCCGACATCGTTCCCTGGCCCACGCTATTCTTCGGCATGTTCTTCAACAATCTGTTTTACTGGTGTACAAACCAGATGATTATTCAGAAGACATTGGCCGGAAGAAACCTGAAAGAAGGCCAGAAAGGAGCTATGTATGTCGGTTTTTTCAAGATTATAGGTGCCCTGTTCTTGGTATTTCCGGGGATTGTCGCATATAACATATTCGGAGATTCGCTTTCCAATCCCGATGATGCTTATCCCAGCTTGCTCACCGCAGTGTTGCCCGAATGGGCTTACGGCATTTTTGGTGCTGTCATTTTTGGCGCGATTCTGAGTTCCTTCGTAGGTGCTTTGAATGCCACGGCAACCTTGTTCACATTGGATTTTTACAAGCCTTTACTCAGAAAAAATGCGACGGACAAACAAGTGGCAAGAGCAGGGAAGATTGTAACCGTGATCGTCGGTACGGTGTCGATACTAATCGCCCCCTTGATTTCGTTTGCCCCTGCCGGGCTGTACCATGTCGTACAGCAATTTAACGGTTTGTACAGCATGCCGCTTTTGGCAATTGTCGTCCTCGGTTTTTATTCGAAGTATGTAAGCGCATTCGGTGCCAAAGTAACTTTTATTTTCCACGTTGTGGCCTATGCACTTGCGAGTTTCTTCTTGTCTCACATTCATTACCTTTACACATTGAGTGTTCTGTTTTTGGTGGACGTGTTCATCCTGTGGATGATTGGAAGAATCAAACCGCTTGAACAACCCTTCGAGTTTCAGGAAGGGCATCATAAAGTGGATCTAACCCCGTGGAAACATGTCAGATGGGTTAGCGCTCTGGTCGTGATCACTGTTCTTGCGACATACCTGACTTTTTCTCCCCTGGGACTTGCCAAATAATTATTGACTGACCAAACAGATCAAGGGGGCGGATCTGATGAAAAGAATCACGGTTGGAGTAGTCGGAGCAGGAAGGATCGGGAAGTTGCATATAAACAATATAAAAAACATGCCTCATGTCAGGTTGAAAACAGTTTCCGATATTTATGCCGAGGGTCTGAAAGACTGGTTTATGACAAGCGGCGCGGAGAAGTTGACTGAAGATTATCGGGAACTGGTAAACGACCCTGAAATTGATGCCGTGTTTATCTGCACATCCACCGATACGCATGTGGAGATCATCCTGGAGGCAGCCAATGCCGGAAAACATATTTTTTGCGAGAAGCCGATCAGCTTTTCCGAGGAAGAGACACTGAAAGCGTATGAAGCCGTGCAAAAAGCAGGGATCAAGTTTCAGGTGGGATTTAACAGGAGATATGACAGAAACTTTTACAAAGTAAAACAGTTGGTGGAAGAGAAGATTATCGGGGACTTGCATGTTTTGAAAATCACCTCAAGGGATCCGAACCCCCCTTCGTTGGACTATGTGTCGAGGTCAGGAGGCATTTTCATGGATATGACCATCCATGATTTTGACATGGCACGCTACATTTCGGGTTCGGAAGTAGAAGAAGTGTATGCTCAGGGAGCTACTTTGATTGATCCGAAGATAGGTGAGCTGGGTGATGTGGATACGGCGATCATTACACTGAAATTTGCAAATGGCGCGATGGGGGTCATCGACAACAGCCGTCAAGCAGTATACGGATATGATCAGCGCCTTGAAGCCTTCGGTTCCAAGGGGTCGGCACAAGTGAACAATGAGACCGAATCCCGAGTGGATCTGTTGTCGAAAAACGGGGTAACGGGAGACAATCCGCTGTATTTCTTCCTGGAAAGATACAATGATGCGTTTATCAGGGAAGTGGAAGAGTTTTTGGATGCGATCATGTACAACAAGGAAATCAGAACCACCTTCAAAGATGGGATTATGGCGCAGAGGATCGCCCAAGCCGCCAAAGAATCCTTGGAAAGCCGACGGCCGGCATCGGTTGAGATCCTGGATTGAGGTGATGACGTTGTTCGGAATTTGTTTTAAGCGCTTTACGTCAGGGGTGGAAAGGGTGGGAAGCGATGCCTGATCTGCATTTGAAGCCGCACGATCCGGATCAGGACGGCAAAATCTTGAGCGTCACGCCGGAATCGGCGGGATGGAAGTATGTGGGGTTTGAGGTTTACTCCTTGAAAAAGGGCCAACGGCTCAAGAGGGAAACCGGAAAAAATGAAGTATGTCTCGTTTTGTTGTCCGGGAAAGCGACGGTTCGAACCGGCAGAAAACGCTTTCAAGAGATCGGCAAGCGGATGAGCGTGTTCGAAAAAATCCCCCCTTATTCGGTTTACATTCCCAACGATGACCGCTACGAAGTTGAAGCGCTGACCGATCTGGAACTTGCCGTATGCATGGCTCCCGGCAAGGGAACCTACGAGGCTCGTTTGATTCCGCCGGAGGATGTCAGGCAGTCCGATCGCGGTTCCGGAAAAATGTACCGAAGGATCCATGACATCCTGCCGGAGGACAATGAAGCTGACAGCCTCCTGGTGGTCGAAGTATTTACACCCGATGGCAACACGTCGAGTTATCCGCCCCACAAGCATGATCGAGATAATCTTCCGCATGAGTCCTATTTGGAAGAAACCTATTATCACGAACTGAATCCCAGGCAGGGGTTTGCATTTCAGCGGATTTACAACGACGATCGTTCCCTGGATGAGACGATCTGCGTTGAAAACCGCGATGTGGTCCTTGTTCCGGAGGGCTACCATCCCTTTACCGCTGTGCCCGGATATGAATCATACTATTTGAATGTCATGGCCGGACCGGTCAGAACGTGGAAATTCCGGAATGCACCGGAACATGAATGGCTCTTTGAGAAATGAAGTCGGGGTTTTTGAGTTAAAGTTAAGCGCTTACTCTCAGCAAGGATCCAGACCTGTGCCAAAGCGGATCAATTGAGCGCAAAAGCGAAGGAGGATCATGGTGGTTAACTTAAATCTCAAGACGGATCGACCGCTTGATCTGATTGCCGTTGGCCGACTTGCTATCGACCTGAACGCTGAGCAGATCAATCGTCCCATGGAAGATACTTTGTCCTTTAGAAAATATGTTGGTGGTTCACCGGCCAATATTGCTATCGGCGCTGCGCAACTTGGACTTCAGTGCGGTTTTATCGGTAAGGTTTCCAACGACCAGATGGGACGGTTCATCTTGGGCTTTCTGAAAGAGAAAAACATTGATACGTCGGGAGTCGTGGTGGATCAAACTGGAGCCGTTACCGGGCTTACTTTTACAGAAATCAAGAGCCCGCAGGATTGCAGCATATTGATGTACCGGGACAACGTGGCCGATTTGAAGCTGGATCCCTCGGAGGTTTCTGAGGACTATATCAAAAAGACGAAAGCGATGCTGATCTCCGGAACAGCTTTGTCTGCGAGCCCGTCTCGTGAAGCCGTTTTTCTCGCTTTGGAATATGCCCGCAAATATGATGTCATCGTGTTTTTTGACCTCGATTACCGTCCCTATACCTGGATCTCCGACAAGGAGACCGCCATCTACTACAATCTGGCGGCGGAAAAATGCGATGTGATCATCGGGACAAGAGACGAATTTGATATGTTGGAGCAGTTTGAAAGGGAAAAGAAGACGGATCAGGAAATAGCAAGGAAATGGTTCGGCCATCGTGCAAAAATCGTGGTGATCAAGCACGGGTCTCAAGGTTCGATCACCTATACCAAGGATGGCCGTTCCTATACCGGCGGTGTTTTCAAGACTAAAGTATTGAAAACATTTGGCGCCGGAGACGGTTATGCGTCCGCATTTATCTACGGACTGTTAAAAGGTTGGGAAATTTCGCGAGCCATCGAGTATGGCAGCGCTTCGGCGGCGATTGTCATCTCCAGGCACAGCTGTTCCGAAGCCATGCCGACGAAGGCGGAGTTGGATCAGTTTGTCAAGACGGCCGAAAAGGTGAATCCGTGATGGAACGAGCGCACGAAGCATCATTTCAGCAGGAGGTTTTAACATGGCAAATACCGCTGTGAAGACCCTGAAAAACTATATCAACGGAGAGTGGGTAGAATCCCGATCCGGAAAAACCGAAGACGTATACAATCCGGCGACGGGTGAAGTCATCGCCCGTGTCCCGATTTCCAGCACCGAAGAAGTGGACGAAGCCGTCCGAGCCGCAAAAGCTGCCTTTGAAACATGGAAAAGGGTCGCCGTTCCCAAGAGGGCCCGCATTCTGTTCAAATATCATCAATTGCTGGTGGAGCATTGGGATGAGCTGGCCAAACTGATCACAGTGGAAAACGGAAAAAATTTGAAGGAAGCAAAGGGTGAGGTGCAACGGGGCATTGAGAACGTCGAATTTGCGGCCGGAGCCCCCTCCCTGATGATGGGGGACAACCTGGCCGCCATCGCAACGGATCTGGAATCGGCCGTGTACCGCTATCCGGTGGGTGTGATCGGAGGGATTACGCCGTTCAACTTTCCCATGATGGTGCCGTGCTGGATGTTCCCGATGGCGATTGCCCTCGGCAACACCTTTGTATTAAAGCCTTCGGAGCGCACACCTCTGACCGCCAATTACCTGGCCGAGCTGGCGGAAGAGGCCGGTTTCCCCAAAGGGGTTTTCAACATCGTTCACGGCGCCCATGATGTGGTGAACGGATTGATCGATCATCCGGACGTGGCCCGGATCTCTTTTGTGGGTTCGCAGCCGGTGGCGGAATATGTTTACAAGCGGGCGACGGCAAATATGAAAGGAGTTCAGGCGCTTGCCGGGGCCAAAAACCACTCGATTGTGCTGAGAGATGCCAACCTGGACCACGCCGCTACCCAGATTCTGAATGCGGCATTCGGGTCGGCCGGTGAACGCTGTATGGCGGCGGCGGTCGTCACGGTGGAAGAAGCGGTGGCCGATTCGTTTATCGCCAAGCTGGTGCAGAAAGCGGACAACATCACCATCGGCAACGGATTGGATGATGAGGTTTTTCTGGGGCCGGTCATCCGCGAGCAACATAAGAAGAGGACGCTGAAATACATTGAAGCGGGTGAAAAAGAAGGTGCCAAGCTGGTTCGCGACGGACGCAGGGACAAAGCGGCACAAGAGAAAGGATACTTTGTAGGGCCGACCATTTTCGACCATGTTACCACCGATATGAAGATATGGAAGGATGAAATTTTTGCCCCGGTCCTCTGCATTGTGCGGGTCAAGGATCTCGATGAAGCCATTCAGGTGGCCAATCGGTCGCGCTTTGCCAATGGAGCCTGCATTTTCACCAGGGACGGGGGAGCGGTGCGCAAATTCCGGGAAAACATCGATGCGGGCATGCTCGGCGTCAATATCGGCATTCCGGCTCCGATGGCCTTCTTCCCGTTCTCCGGCTGGAAGGATTCCTTCTACGGTGATCTGCATGCCAACGGCAAAGACAGCATCGAATTTTACACCCGGAAAAAAGTGATCACCAGCCGCTGGGTGTGAACCATATCCGATTTTGAGAGTAGGGGTGAGAATATGAAGCTGACGACGGCACAGGCCCTGGTCAAATTTTTAAATAGCCAGTATGTTGAAGTGGACGGCAAGGAACAAAAGTTGTTCAAGGGGATCTTCACCATTTTTGGTCATGGGAACGTGCTGGGGATCGGACAAGCCCTTGAGCAGGATCCCGGGGATCTGGAAGTTTACCAGGGGAGAAATGAGCAGGGGATGGCGCATGCGGCTATCGGCTTTGCCAAACAGAATCGTCGCCGGCAACTGATTGCCTGTACCTCCTCGGTGGGACCGGGGGCGGCCAACATGGTCACCGCCGCCGCCACGGCCACTGCCAACAACATTCCGCTCCTTTTGCTGCCCGGTGACACCTTTGCCACCCGGCAGCCGGATCCGGTGCTGCAGCAAATCGAACAGCCCCATGATGCTAGCCTGTCCACGAACGACGCTTTCCGTCCGGTGAGCAAGTACTGGGATCGGGTAAACCGGCCCGAGCAGCTGATGAGCGCGATGATGAATGCCGTTCGCGTACTGACGGATCCAGCTGAAACCGGTGCGGTGACGATTGCCCTCCCGCAGGATGTCCAAGCCGAAGCCTATGATTATCCGGAGAGCTTTTTCAAAAAGCGTGTCCATCGATTCGCTAGGAGAAGGCCCGTCGCCTTTGAGCTGGAACAGGTGGCCGCACTGTTTAAAAAAAGCAAGAAGCCGCTGATCATTTGCGGCGGGGGCGTACGCTACTCGGAGGCGGCGGATGCGCTGGACCGGTTTGTCCGGATGTTTCATATTCCGTTTGCCGAGACGCAGGCCGGCAAAAGCGCATTGCCTTCCACCCATCCGCTCAATCTCGGCGGCATCGGCGTCACGGGCAACGCGGCAGCCAACCGGATCGCCAAAGAGGCGGATCTGGTCATCGGCGTCGGAACCCGCTTTACGGATTTCACCACAGCCTCCAAACGGCTGTTCCAAAATAAGAATGTGGCCTTCGTGACGATCAATATTTCCGATTTCCATGCTTCCAAGCTGGATGCGACCAAGATAGTCGCTGATGCGAGAGCGGGTCTGGAGGATCTCCAGGTCGAGCTGGAGAAGATGGGCTACCGGTCCGGTTACGTCGATGAAATCGAGCGGGCGAGACAGGATTGGCAGAGGGAGCTGCAACGCCTTTATCAAACCAATTTTCGCGCAGAAGGGTACAAGCCGGAAATCTCTGGTCACATGGATGAGAAGCTGCCGGAGTATGCCCGGACCTTCAACTCCTGTTTGACACAGACGGGGGTTCTGGGAAAAGTGAATGAACTGATTGATGATGATGCCATCGTGGTTGGTGCTTCTGGAAGCCTGCCGGGAGACATGCAGCGGATGTGGATCAGCACCCGGCCGGATACGTACCACATGGAATACGGCTATTCATGCATGGGATATGAAATAGCTGCCGCTTTGGGGGTAAAAATCGCCCGGCCCGATCAGGAGGTTTATGCCCTGGTCGGCGATGGCAGCTACATGATGCTCCATTCCGAGTTGATTACGAGCATTCAGGAAGGGTTGAAAATCAACGTCATCCTCTTTGACAACGCAGGATTTGGTTGCATTAACAATTTGCAAATGAGCAACGGGATGGGCAGCTTTGCGACCGAATTCCGCCTGCGGGACAAAAAAACAGGGCGATTGGACGGGCCCATTATGCAGGTGGATTTTGCCCAAAATGCGGCGGCATACGGTGCGGCAACCTATATGGTTCGGACGATGGAGGAATTGGAACTGGCCTTGGAAGACGCCAAAAGACAGACCGTTTCCACGCTGATCGATGTCAAAGTGCTTCCCAAAACCATGACCGACGGCTATGACAGCTGGTGGCATGTCGGCGTCGCCGAGGTCTCGGAAAAGGAGGCGATCCGCAGTGCTTACCGGGAGCGCATGAAGCAGCTGGAAAAGGCGAGAAAGTACTAAATGGGACGAGGTGCGCCGATGTTCAGGAGAGATGCGGTCAAACTGGGAATTGCTCCGATCGGATGGACGAATGATGACATGCCGGAACTGGGCAGAGAAAACACCTTTGAACAATGCATCAGCGAAATGGCGCTGGCGGGTTTTCAAGGGACGGAAGTAGGCAACAAGTATCCGCGTGACACAAAAGTGCTCAAAAAAGCCCTTGAACTGAGAAACATGGAAATTGCCAGCGCCTGGTTCAGCGCATATCTCACCACCGGATCCTATGAGGAAACGGAAAAAGCCTTTATCCTTCACCGGGACTTTCTACATGAACTGGGGTCGAAAGTGATCGTGGTCTCGGAACAGGGACGCAGCATACAGGGACAGGTGGACAAGCCGGTTTTTGACGCCAAACCGCATTTTAACGCTGAGGAATGGAAAAGGCTGGCCGAAGGACTTGACAGGCTCGGGGAACGGGCCAGGGAGAAGGGGATGAAGTTGGTTTACCACCACCATATGGGCACCGGTGTGCAGACGGCCGAAGAAATCGAGCGATTGATGGAGATGACCGATGAAAACCTGGTTTATCTCCTGTATGATACCGGACATCTATATTTGTCCGGCGAGGACCCTGTGGAAATGCTGAAGCGATATCTGCCCAGGATCAAGCATGTTCATCTGAAGGATGTTCGGGACCGTGTTGCCGTCCGGGTAAGGGAAGAAAAGATGAGCTTTCTCGATGCCGTACGCGAAGGTGTGTTTACTGTGCCGGGGGATGGCAGCATCGATTTCACCGAAATCTTTCGGATTCTGGCCAACTCGGACTATCAAGGGTGGCTGCTCGTGGAAGCCGAGCAGGATCCGGCCAAAGCCAATCCCTTTGAATATGCACTGAAGGCCCGAAGATATATCAAGGAAAAAGCCGGGATTTGATGCCGGGTTTACTCTCAAAAGTGTGATGATGGGGTTATCGGTGAAAGAGAGGGATCGGAAATCGGTTGTGGAAATGCCGATAACCCTGTCACGATTTTTCACAAAAGGATCATGAGGTGGGGCATACCGTTTTATGAAAAACAGAAAAGTGAAGGTGGGTATTGTCGGCTTGGGACGCCTGGGTTACCGGCATGCTGAAAATATGGCATTTCGGGTACCCCATTGTGAATTGCTGGCGGTCTGCAGCGTTGTGGAGGAGGAAGTGAAAGAAGCTCAGGAGAAATGGGGGATTCCTTACGGTTATACCGATTACGATAAAATGCTAGAAAACCGGGAATTGGAGGCGATATTTATCGCCTCTCCGTCAAGATTCCATTGTGAACAGATTGAAAAGGCGCTGGAGGCCGGGTTTCATGTGTTCAGCGAGAAACCGCTTGGGCTTTATCTGGAAGAAGTCGAAAAAGTAGAGAAAGCGGTCTCCCGACACTCGGATAAAGTTTTCATGCTGGGGTTTATGCGACGCTACGACCCCTCTTATGCGGAAGTGAAAAGGAGGATTGACAGCGGTGAAATCGGGGAGCCGGTTCTGATTCGCTGTTACGGATTGGATCCGGCCGGGAAACTGGACAGTTTTTTAAGGTTTGCCAGGGACAATTACAGCGGTGGATTATTTCTCGACATGGCCATTCATGATCTCGATCTTGCCCGTTGGTATTTGCAGGCGGAAGCGGAGGAAGTTTGGGCGATTGGGGGCAGCTATGCATATCGAGAATTCGCGGAACTGGGGGATGCGGAAACGGGAGCTGCCATGGTGCGCTTTGCCGGCAATCGAATCGGAATTTTTGTGGCAGGGCGGAACTGTGTACACGGTTATCATATAGAGACAGAGATCATCGGCACCAAAGGAACCCTTCGCATAGGCACGGTGCCGGAGCGCAACCATGTAATGCTTTTTAACGAAAAGGGTGCGATTAAAAAATGTTTCGAGGGGTTTTTGGAACGGTTTGAACAGGCCTATTTGAAAGAGGCGGAAGAATTTATCACTTGTATTTTGGAAAACCGGAAACCGTCCGTCAGCGTCCGGGATGGCGTTGAGTCAACCAGACTGGGTTATGCCTGCAAGGAATCCTTTGAAACAGGCAGACTGGTCCGAATAAAATCTTAATGGTCTTCAACCGATCCGAGTTGAAACGATCTCTGTCCTGAAACAATGCCCCACAGCAACAGTTCATGAAATGTTCCAGACGATGCACGAGGCGTCGGGGTGTGAGGAAAAGCTTCACAACATAGCCATCCTTTACAATTCGTGATATCTTATATCCCAAAGAAACCAATAGTTGAAGTGGGGCAATGGGCATGAAAGTGACGATTTATGATGTAGCAAAAAAGGCCGGGGTATCTATTGCGACGGTTTCCAAGGTGATCAACAACAATACCGGCAACATGCGCGAATCGACAAAACAACGAGTTAAAAAAGCGATGGAAGAGCTGAACTATCATCCCAACATCATGGCGTCAGCGCTAATGGGAAAAGGCACCAAAACGCTGGGACTGTTGGTACCGGATATCTCCAACCCCTTCTTTTCCGAGATTGCAAAGGTAATCGAAGACCGGGCCCACGAAAAAGGTTACAGCGTGATCATGTGCAGTACGGATGAAAATGAGGAAAAGGAAAAAAAGAATGTGGAACTACTGCAAAGCAAACTGGTAGACGGTTTTATCGTCGGTTCCACATACAGAGATAAAAGCATCGTGCAGAATTTGACCAAAGCCGGGGTGCCCGTCGTCATGCTGACGCAGGATGATCCGGTCATCGATGTGTCCAAGGTGTTTGTGGATGATTTTAAAGGCGGATATGAGGCAACCATTCACCATTTGCAAAATGGGCATCATAAGATCGCCATCATCAGCGAACAAAGGGCCCTTGCCAGCGTCAAACGGACAGAAGGATACTTGCAGGCCCTCAAAACCTACGGAATTCAGCCAAGACAGGAGTATATGGTCAGGACGAGAGGCACGATCGCCAACGGAATCAAAGCTTTTGGCAACCTGTTTCAACTGCCCGAACCGCCGACGGCCATCTTTGCCTGCAATGACCAGCTGGCGATCGGTGTGATGTTGGGAGCCAAGGAAAAAGGAATCAAGATTCCCGAACAGCTATCGCTGATCGGATTTGACGATACCATTCTCGCCAGGGCCACTTATCCTCGATTAACGACGGTAGCCCAGCCGATTGCGGAGATGGGAAAAACGGTGGTGGATCTTCTGATTGAGGAAATCCGTCTTGGCTGCTCCAAAAAGGAGCGCATCCTATATAATCCGGAATTGATTATTCGTGAAACGACGGACAAGGCAAGCAAACCTGATCATATCGCGAAAACAGAGTGAATCCGTTTTGACAGTTAGGGGATGGAAAATGCCACTTGTATCCATGAAAGAGATTTTGCAGAGGGCGAAGGAAAAGCGCTATGCGGTCGGTCATTATAACCTGAATTCACTGCTGTGGGCGATTCCGATTTTACAGGCGGCTGAAGAAGAACGTGCTCCGGTCATTCTGGCGTCATCGGACCGCCTCGTCGATGATTTGGGCGGATTTCGCGCCATTGCGGCGGCTATTAGGGAATTTATTCGGGAGATGTCTATTACGGTCCCGGTCGTTCTGCATCTTGATCATGCACGAAGTGTGGAAAGATGCAAGCGTGCGATTGAAGCCGGTTATACGTCGGTGATGATCGATGGTTCCAACTATCCGATTGAAGAAAATATTGCCATGACCAGGGTAGTCGTAGAATATGCGCGGGAATATGGGGTATCCGTAGAAGCCGAAGTGGGGATTGTCGGTGGATCGGAAGACGGGTTGGAGGGGAGCATTCAATATGCGGATCCCAAAGAATGTCTGCGGATGGTGAAGGAGGCTCATATTGACGCCTTGGCTGCGGCTTTGGGTTCGGTTCACGGGCCGTACCGGGGTGAGCCCAAACTCAACTTTGAAAGAATGAAAGAGATTTCTGAAATAACCGATATTCCACTGGTATTGCACGGGGGGTCGGGCCTGCCGGAAGAACAGATTAAAAGAGCGATTGATTTGGGGCATGCCAAGATCAATGTGAACACGGAGTGTGCCCAGGCCTGGACCAATGCACTAAGGGACTTCCTGTCGGATGAAAGCCACTTGCATGTCTATGAACCGCAGCGGATTCTTAAGCCCGCCCATGAGGCCATCAAACAGACTGTGAAAGAAAAAATCAAGTTGTTTGGAACCAGTTACCGCTGTTGAGGAAATGCGAATGCTTTCGTAATGGATTGGGTGGGGAGTTCAGTGCTTGGTTTTGCTGAATCAATTCATTGGGCATTGTGGTATAGCATGAGGAGAAAATCAATAACGGTAAAAAGGCGGGAAATCCCAGGAAATTGGCGATTTCCCGCTTCTTTTTTGTGCTCGATCCAAAGACTATGCGATACTTCTTCCTTTCCCAGACATTTTTCGTATTGTTAGGAGTCCGATAAAGGAACGGATCGCAACCGTTCTAACCCTGTCCGGGAGGGAATTATATATGTGGCAAGCGGCAACCCCTTTAAAAACCAGGATTGAGGGGAAAATCGCAGCGGCTTTTAAAAGAATCCGAGGCGGAAAGATCGCAATAGGAGGAGGGGAGCAGGGTGCAGCCATGAAACGAAAGGACTTTATATTCAAAAAATTAAAAGAGATAAACTCGCCCGATGGGATCAGCGCCGGCGAATTGGCAAAACGGTTGGGGCTTGATCGGGCGAACGTCAGCCGAGATCTCAACGCGCTTTGGAGGGAGGGAAAGGTGCGGAAGCAACCGGGAAGGTCGGTTCGATTTTCGGCCTCGGAGGCCCCATCTGAGGGCAGACGGGCCTTTTCCGCTTCTTCGACCATCCTGGACCGATTGGCGGAAACCTGCGACAGCTTGAGGACCGCCTGTGAACAGGGAAAGGCGGCCGTCCTGTATCCGCCGGGAGGCATGCACATGCTGCTTCTCGGCGAGACGGGTGTGGGCAAGACGATGTTCGCCGAATGTTTGCACAGGTATGCCGTGGAAGTGGGGAAGTTGGCCGAAAGCGCTCCCTTCGTCACCTTCAATTGCGCCGATTACGCGAACAATCCCCAGTTGTTGTTGGGACAGTTATTCGGGGTAAAGAGGGGAGCGTTTACCGGTTCCCGGGAACAGCGGGGACTGCTGGAAATCGCGGATGGAGGCGTTTTGTTTTTGGACGAGGTTCACCGCCTTCCCGGCGAAGGACAGGAGATGCTGTTCACCTTTATCGATAAAGGATGCTTCCGGAGATTGGGGGAGACGGAAGCGGAGCGGAACGCCCGCGTCCTGCTGATTGCCGCGACGACGGAAGATCCCTGCTCTAAGCTGCTGAAGACCTTCACCCGGCGAATTCCCATGGTGATCGAGCTTCCTCCCTTGAGGGAAAGGAGCTTGGAGGAGCGTTACCGGCTCATTTTGGGCTTTTTCAAAGAAGAGGCCATCCGTTTGGGGAGAGAGATCTATGTGTCGCCGGATGTGATCCGGGCGCTGCTTTATTATCGCTGTCCGAACAATGTGGGACAACTGAAAGTCGACATTCAGCTATTGTGTGCCAAAGCCTTTGCCGACCATGTCAGTATGAAGAAGGAAAAGGTGCGGATCGACCGGTCGGGCCTTCCGCCCCATATCAAAGAAGGATGGATTCTCAATAAAACCGGAAGGGATGAGGTTTCCCTTCATGAGGGGTTGTATGTGTTTCGCCCCGCCGAAAGGGAAGAGATGTTTGCGATTGCGCACCAGGAAGCGGAACAGACGGTGTACGAGAAGATTGAGAAACGGTACAACGAATTGAAAGAGCGGGGGGTTGATGACGACGAGCTGGATTTGTTGATGGAGATCGATATCGAAAACTATTTTACCTACTATTTGAAACGGGTGAGCCGGAGGGTGAAAGAGGGCGGTCCGATCAAGATCATCCGGTCGGAGATCCTAAAGCTGGCGGAGGAGATCCTGAATTACGCGGGAGAAAAGCTTTGTCGAAAATTTGGCGCCGAAGTGTTGCAAAGCCTCGCGTTGCACATCCAGGCTTCCGCCGACCGCATCAAAAAGGGCGGGAAGATTGTCAATCCCCATTTGAATCAGGTGAGGAGAAAATACAAAGCGGCTTTTGTCACGGCCATCGATTGCCTCAAGAAGATCGAGGACCGGTTGAACATCGATCTTCCCATCGATGAAGCGGGATTTTTGACCATGTTTTTTGTGCTGGATCCGTCGGAGAGCAAGGATGCGGAAGAAAGCGTGCAGATCCTGGTGTTGGCCCACGGCGAGGGGATTGCGACGGCCATGGCCGGGGTCGCCAACCAGCTGCTCGGCACCCGCTACGCTTCGGGTGTCGATATTCCCCTCACAATGTCCCCGAAGGAGGCCTTTGAAAGGGTGAAAGAATCGATCCAACCTACCGCATCGGGAGTGTTGCTCCTCGCTGACATGGGTTCCCTCGTCCGATTTGACGAAATGTTGGAAGATGAACTGAACATCCCGGCAAAGGCGATTCCGATGGTCAGCACCCTGCACGTGTTGGAAGCCACCCGCAAGGCGATGCTGGGTTATTCCCTCAAACAATTGCATGAGGATTTGAAGCAGTTGACACCCTATGACGCCGAGCTCATATCAAGCGCTTCCAGGAACGAGTCCTCCATGAAGGGAACCATCGTGACCGCCTGCTTGACGGGAAAGGGGAACGCGCTCGCCATCAAAAAGGCCCTTGAGAATTATCTGACCTTCAGCCGGAGATGGTTGGATATCATTCCGCTCCAAACCGATGACCGGCATGATCTGATCCGCCGGATTTCCGGTATAAGGGAAAAGAGAAACCTGCTCTGCATCGTGAGCGATTGCGACTTCGGGGGGAAATCCCGCAATTTCGAGTAGAAGAAGTGCTCAACTTGAAGGCCGTTGAAGAGATTCAACATTTGATCGACACCGAAGAGACGTACTGCAAGATGGCGGAAACGCTGCGGAACCATCTGCGGCATGTGGATCCGGTGAAGGTTGTTTCGGACGTCAAGAGATGTCTGGGCGAAGTGCAGGCTCGGCTGAATGTCGCCATTCCCAAGGGGGATCTGGTCGGCGTGGTGCTTCACACCTGCTGCATGGTGGACCGTCTGGTATCCGGGGATGATTCCGTGTCGTTCAAAAACAAGCGGCAATACATTCGGGAGCGTTTCCCGATCTATCAAACCGTCCGCGAAGTATTCGGAACACTGGAGGAAACGTACCGCATCGAGCTGTCGGACGACGAGATTTGCTACCTTATCAGTTTCCTGGACGGGGCGAAACGCGAACACGATGAGTGACACACTTTTACACACAAACACAGAAAAGGAAAAAAGGACCGCATCGATAGCCGTGGTACCCTTGGCACGTGAATTGCTTGAGAAATGGGCAGAGGACCGATCCGAACTTCAGGGGGGATATCCGTGAAAATCGTTTTGGTATGTGCCGCAGGCATGTCCACTTCCTTGGTGGTCCAACGGATGAAAAAGGAGGCGGCCCACCGGCAGCTGGACGTCGAAGTGATCGCCGTACCGATGGAAGAGTTTGACCAGCAGGTTCAGGATGCCTCCGTTGTCCTGGTGGGGCCGCAGGTTCGCTTCAGACTCGCTGAATTCGAAAAGAAGGCAAAAGACTACGGCGTCCCCGTCGCCGTGATCGATCCGCGGGATTACGGAATGGTGGACGGTGCCAAGATCCTGGACACGGCCTTGTCTCTCATCGGCCAAAGATAGGAGGACTTTTGGGATGGGCAGATTTTATCAAATGCTTGAATCGAAATGGTTGCCGATTCTTGGCCGATTGGCGAATCAAACCCATTTAACCGCAATACGCGACGGTTTAATCGCCATCATGCCTTTAACCATCATTGGATCGTTGCCTCTTTTGATCGCCAATCCTTTTGTACCCAGACCCGATAAAGTGACAGGGTTTTTCAGCGCTTTTGCAACGGGTTGGCACGATTGGGTCAGCGATCCGGCAATCAGGAAGGTCATTTTGGTTCCCTATGAGATGACCTTCGGTCTCATCGGACTGTTCGCCTCAATGACCATTGCATACAGTCTTGCTCGAACCTACAAGATGAATGAGATTTCCGCAGTTGTGGTTGCGGGCGTCACCTTTTTATTGGTCGCTTCCCCAGCTGAATGGTTTGTTCTTAACAATGCGGAATTCAATGCGATGAAAACGGATTTTCTCGGCGGCAAGGGTTTGTTCACTGCGTTGTTGGTTGGCATTCTAACCGTGGAAATTGCGCGGTTTCTGAGAAAAAGCAAATTTACCATCCGCATGCCGGAGGGGGTGCCTCCCGCGGTAGCCAATGCTTTTGATAACATGACCCCTCTGTTGGTTAATGTTGCTATTTTCTATACATTCAGTCTATTTCTCCAGGATTGGACCGGATCCTTGCTTCCGGACTGGGTCATGAAAATCCTTGCGCCGGCGATCGCGGCCATTGATTCTCCCTTCGCGGTGTTTTTCGCCGCAGTGTTTGCCAACCTTCTCTGGTTTACCGGCATTCATGGCGCGGTCATCGTGAGCACAGCCATTCTCGGCGCATTTTTTGAACACAATATTGCTGCGAATGCGGCTGCGGTTGCTCAGGGCGATGCACCTCCTTATATCTTCACAAAAATGTTTTGGGCGTTTTACATGGTGATTGGCGGATCCGGCGCTACCTTGGCGCTTGTGCTATTGTATTTGCGATCCAAGAGTGCGCATCTCCGAAGCGTGGGAAAGGTTGCCTTGGTCCCGGCCATCTTTAACATCAATGAACCTGTGATTTTTGGTACGCCGGTTGTGTTTAATCCGACGCTGTTTGTTCCTTTTGTCTTCATCGAAGGTATCTTGGGGGTGATAGCGTATTATGCGACAAAATGGGGATTGGTCAGTGCCACTTTCGCCGAGGCGCCCTGGACGGCTCCGGCACCGTTGGGTGCTTTTTATGCGGCGCTGGATTTTCGGGCAGCTCTGCTGGTTTTCTTTCTGATTTGTTTATCCGGTTTGTTGTGGTTCCCGTTTTTTAAACTTTATGAGCGCCAGGTGCTGCAGGAAAGCGGTCGCGATAAGGAGACAAAAGGAGTTGCCTAAATGCCATTGAGCGGCTTGGGCGAACATGCAGCTCATGTCCGTTGATTGCAGGTGCTTCCCCGAAGCATAGCCGATACACATGAAAATGAAGAGTAAGGAGAGAGCCCGTTGGAATTTTCCGAGGAAAAAGTCTTCCACATCCTGTTGCACGGGGGAAATGCCCGGAGTTTGGCGATGGAAGCCATCCATGATGCCAAGAAGAGAGATTGGCAGGCGGCGCGGCGGAAAATCAGACAGGCGGAAGACGAGATCCGTAAAGCCCACCGGATTCAAACCGCGTGGATCCAGCAGGAAGCCGGCGGGGAGCGGAAAAATGTCACTTTGCTCCTGGTCCATGCGCAGGATCACTTGATGAATGCCATTACGGTCAAGGATCTCGCCGTGGAATTGATCGACTTGTACAAGAGAATTTCCACTTCGGGAGGTGCAAAGGCGTGACGGGTTTAAAAATTGCGGTGATCGGCGGCGGTTCCAGCTACACGCCGGAGTTGGTGGAGGGGTTTCTCAAGCGATATGAGGAGCTGCCGGTGAGTGAACTGTGGTTGGTGGATATTCCCGAGGGGGAGGAAAAGCTGCGCATCGTGGGCGCCTTGGCCGAGCGGATGGTGGAAAAGGCCGGAGTGCCCATCCGCATCCATCTCACCCTGGACCGGAGGAAAGCGCTGAAAAATGCCGATTTTGTCATCACCCAGGTTCGTGTCGGACGGATCGAGGCCCGGATCAAGGACGAAAAGATTCCCTTGAAATACGGCGTGATCGGACAGGAGACCAACGGACCGGGAGGCTTGTTCAAGGGACTTCGGACGATTCCCGTCATCCTCGACATTGCCCGGGAGATGGAGGAGTTGTGCCCGGAGGCCTGGCTCATCAACTTTTCCAACCCCGTCGGGATGGTCACGGAAGCGGTGCTTCGCTACAGCAACATCCGAAAAACCGTCGGGCTGTGCAATGTGCCCATCGGGATGAAGATGGGGGTGGCCCGCTTGCTCGGAGTGGAGGCGGACCGCATTCACATCGACTTTGCCGGTTTGAACCACATGGTGTTCGGTTTGGATGTCTATTTGGACGGCCAGAGGATCACCGAGCAGGTGCTGGATCTGATCACGAGCGGTGATCGGTCCGGCGTCACGATGAAAAACATCGTCGATCTCGGCTGGGAGCCCGATTTTATCAAGGGGTTGGGATTGCTGCCGTGTCCCTACCACCGATACTATTTCCAGACGAAAAAAATGCTGGACGAGCAAAGGGAAGCGGTGAAGAAAGAGGGGACGCGCGCGGAAGTGGTGAAGCGGCTGGAGGAGCAGTTGTTCGAGCTGTATAAAGACCCGCACTTGAATGTCAAGCCCCCCCAATTGGAAAAGCGGGGAGGAGCCTATTACAGCGATGCGGCCTGCAGCCTGATCCGATCCATCTATAACGACAAGCGGGACATTCAACCGGTCAATGTTCGAAATTGCGGAGCCATCGCGAGCATTCCACCGGATTCGGCCGTGGAGATCAATTGCGTGATTACCAAAGAGGGTCCGAAGCCGATCGCCATCGGGGACCTGCCGGTGGCCGTACGGGGTCTCGTGCAGCAGATCAAATCCTTTGAGCGGGTGGCGGCCGAGGCGGCGGTGACGGGAAATTACCACAAAGCCCTGGTGGCGATGACGATCAATCCCCTGGTTCCCTCGGATGCGATCGCCAAACAATTGCTCGATGAAATGCTGGAGGCTCATAGGGAGCACTTGCCGCAATTTTTTAAACATCGGTCCTTTGTGCGCTGACGGCGGCTCCCATCGGGGACGGGTAAGGTGCGGTCCTTAGGAAAAGGAGGATGGTGTATGGAAAGAGCGGTTCAATTGTTGGATCGGTATTTTTCGGGCCCCGTGGTCAAACTGGCTGAGCAACGCCATCTGCAGGCGGTTCGCAACGGGGTGATCTCCGCCTTGCCCTTCATTATCATCGGGAGTTTTTTCCTTATCATCGCTTTCCCTCCGGTACCCGAGAACTCCGCGATCGCCCGGTGGGCCGAGGAGCATGTGAGGGAGATTTTGATTCCGTACCGCTTGACCATGTTCATCATGTCGCTCTACATCGTGTACGGCATCGGGTACAACCTGGCCAAGAGTTACCGGATCGATCCGCTGGCCGGTGCCCAGATTTCCGTCGCGGCGTTCCTGTTGACCATCACCCCCCACACCATCGACGAGGTGGGGGAAGTGCTGCCCATGACCAACCTGGGAGGACGCGGTCTGTTCGTGGCCATATTGACTTCCCTTGTGGCCGTTGAGATTCTGCGGTTCTGCAAGAGGAAAAATTGGACGATCAAGATGCCGGACCAGGTCCCGCCCGCGTTGATCCGTTCCTTTGAGGCCCTGATTCCCGTCGCCATCACCGTCGTTCTCATGACCCTGATCACAGTGGTGTTTCGGATCGATTTGCACGCGGTGATCGGCAAACTGGTCTCCCCGCTGGTGACGGTCGGCGACAGCCTGCCGGGCGTTTTGGTTCCGGTTTTTTTGATCACCTTCTTCTGGTCCCTCGGCATTCACGGGGATTCCATCGTGGGAACGATCGCCCGCCCCCTGTGGGAAGTGTTTCTGGCCAATAACGCGGAAGCCGTCGTCGCCGGCAAGGCGATCCCTCATGCGGCTCCCGAAACGTTCTTCCAGTGGTTCGTCTGGATCGGCGGGTCCGGGGCCACCTTCGGCCTGGTCCTATGCATGCTTTTTTTCGCGAGGACGAAATATTCCAAAACCCTGGGCAAAACCGCCCTCGCCCCCAGCATCTTCAACATCAACGAACCCGTCATCTTCGGTGTCCCCATCATGCTGAACCCGATCATGATCATCCCCTTTGTCATCACGCCGCTGATCACGTCCACCCTGTCCTATTTCGCCACGGTCCTCGGATTTGTCACCCCCACCTACGTCATGCCGCCCTGGACGCTGCCCGCTCCCATCGGCGCTTACCTGGCCACCGGGGGCGACTGGCGGGCGGTCGCGCTGGTCGTCGTCAATGTGGCCATCTCCTTTGTGATCTACTACCCGTTCTTCCGTATGCACGAGAGGAAGCTGGTTGAAGAAGAGGAGACAGAGCAGCGGATCGGAGCGTGAAAGGGAGCTGGGGGTACGAAATCCGCTCAACAGTTGATGCTGAACCGGATGTGTTTGAAAAACGGCATTCAAATTAAGCTATTTTAAAATATATAGTATAGACCTCTGCTTTTATAGTCATAAGAGGGACATTGCTTTTCCTTGGCCATTAACTTATCATAATAATGCTAAACCGTACTAAATGTTTTTTCTTTTTCGGCCGAAAAGAGGTTTTAAAAGAAGGAGGCTTTGTTGAGAAAAGATCAAACAGTAGAAAGGGCGTTGTGCAGTAGACGAGGTGCCGGAAGTGAGATGCAGAACCTCATGAAGCACAGAAAAACCTTGAAACATCTCGATGATCCGCGCTCGGATTTCAAAGGAGGCAACATCGTACGTGAATGTCCAGGTTTTGAAAGAGCATGCGATGAAATTTTTCAAACAGGTAAAGGGATACGCAAAAAATGGTAAATTGGTCGCCGCTCTGGCTGTGATAGCTGTACTGGTGATTGCCGTTACATCCCTCACATTCGCTGCGGCCGACGGGCCCGAGGAAGTGGTCCGGAAGTTTGAGGAAGCGGTATACAATAAGGATGTGGATGCCTTAGAGGAGATAGTGTCGCCGGATGATGACCGGATGAAGATCGATCGCGAGCACCTTGCCCAGTTTCTCGAGTTCATACACGAGAATGATAAATACATGGAAACGACCATGTCGCTGTTGCAGTACCAGTTAGCCGCCTATCAGGGCAATCATATGCCTTACCCGGATAATTACAATTATGGTCAGGTGGACTATTACCTGAAGCTGGAGGAAGGCGTCCTGTTCGATTCCTACTCCATCGGCATCCGTCCCTATTACCTGCATATCAAGGTGGATGAAACCGGTGGGACGGTCAAAGTGGACGGAGAGGAAGTTTTGTCTTCGAAACAGGGAAGCAGCAAAGTGATGGGGCCGTTGATGCCAGGGCAATACAAGGTTGAAGGGACGAAGAAGTATCCCTATGCCTTGGTGAAAGATGTCTGGGAGCTGGATCTTTTTTTCGATGAACAGGGGCAGGTGAAAGTCAATTTAGATCTAACGGGGACCCATATCAATCTGGATTCCGCCTTCGAGGATACCCGGGTGATTGTCAACGGAAAGCCGCTCAATAAAACGGTGAAAGAACTCCAGGAGTTTGGACCGGTCTCCCTGGACGGCTCGATCACCCTCCAGGGGGAGCGGAAGTTCCCCTGGGGCGTAACCCGAAGCGATAAAAAGATAGTGACCGAGGGTATGACAAAGGTGGACCTCACTCCCCTTCCCTTTGCCAACAAAAAAGGTAAGGACCAGATCGTCCAAACGATAAACACCCACTTTAAGCAGTGGGTAGCGGCGAAGGTAAAGCATGACCACTCTGGCTATACGCTCGGGGAGGATAGTATGAAAAAGGAGTTGATAAGACAGATCAATTCTATTAAACGCAGGTTCTCCAAGTCGGAACCGTATATGGGAGTAGTCCTGGGAACAAGGATCGACTTTGACAATCTGACATTCACCTATGAGGACGATTACTATGTTATCGAAATCCCAGTGGAATTCCATTCGAAAAATAACAGTAACTTTAGAAAAAGAATTGAAGAGGAATTTGAGACAGAAATGGTGACGCTCCGGTATGACGAGAAGGGAAAACGTTGGTTGATCCATTCATTTGCAGAGATTTACAATCCGTCCCGCTATTTCAAGGGTAAAGGCGTGGTAAAAAGCGAGTTCAAATGAGCTTTACGGGGGACCCTCCCCGTTTTTTTTATAAAGAAGACTTTTTAAACACTTGTCCCGTACGTATTCGCTTCAAATAAAATGATACATAACGGACGACGGCATACCGATGCGACCTTTCTCCTGCTCCGCTTTCTGCTCCTCGCCCGTTGTACATTGTTAACTTCCAAACTTTCGCTTGTCGGTTGGGAGGAAAAAACCGAGCGGATTCCTATTCATTCTTGCTGTGAGTTTATCAACTGATTCACTGATTCTATGATTCAAGATTTTTTCTCCATAAAAGGACTTCTATGGATATTGAATCCGAAGTAAATATTTTACTATAATATATTTTAATAAAAATTGAAATATTAATGCGTATGCTACTTTCCCGCTTGAACATGTGCAGGGGTCGTAAGGTTTTCCCGGTCATCCCGACGTTTTGAGATTGAAAGGGGGACAAGCGTGCCGTGGGCCGAAAGATGCTGACGATTGTGCTGGTGTCCGTGCTGTTGCTGTCCGGGTGGGGAACCCCGCTGTTCGCGGAGGATGGGAGCGGCGATGATCCCGAGTGGAACAACCGCCCGGAAGTCTTCCAGGTCAACCGTGAACCGGCGCATGCGACGCTGATGCCGTATCGGGATGTCCGGTCAGCGCTCCGGGGTGAACCGGAAAAATCCCCGCGATATCGGTCGCTCAACGGCAAATGGCACTTCAAGTGGTCCAAAAACCCCGCCGAGCGGCCGGTCGAGTTCTACAAGGAAGATTATGACGTGAGCAAGTGGGACAAGATCACTGTTCCGAGCAATTGGCAGCTGGAGGGGTACGACTACCCGATTTACACGAACATCACGTATCCGTGGACCGGCTATGAGCAGCCGCAGCCGCCCAGAGCGCCCACCGTGTACAATCCCGTCGGGTCGTACCGGCGCACGTTTACCGTTCCCGGCGATTGGAAAGGTGACGAGGTGTTTCTGTCCTTTCAGGGGGTGGAATCCGCGTTTTATGTCTGGATAAACGGGAAAAAGGTGGGTTACGCCGAAGACAGTTACACGCCGGACGAGTTTCGCATTACCGACTATCTGAAACCCGGCGTCAACACCCTCGCCGTGGAAGTCTACCGCTGGTCGGACGGGAGTTGGTTGGAGGACCAGGATTTTACCCGTTTGAGCGGCATTTTCCGCGATGTTTACCTGTATTCCACGCCGAAGGTCCACATGCGCGATTTCCGGGTGCGAACGGATCTGGACGAGCAGTACCGGGATGCCACATTGAACCTGCGGGTGAAGGTAAAAAATTACGGTGAACAAACAGCCGAGGGTTACGTCGTGGAGGCACAGCTCTACGATGCCGACAAAAAACCGGTGCTGAAACAACCGGTGACGATGGAAGTGGATCGCCTGACAGGCGGTGGAGAGGTGGCCGTCGAACAGGACCGGTTTGTGGAGAACCCGCTGAAGTGGTCGGCGGAGGATCCGAACCTGTATACCCTTGTGTTGAGCCTGAAGGATGACAAGGGCAAACTGATCGAAACGGAAAGCACCCGCATCGGTTTCCGGGAGTTTGAAATCAAAGGCGGGCAGATGCTCATCAACGGCAAACCGATCGTGTTCAAGGGCGTGAACCGACATGAGCACGATCCGGACCGGGGCCGGGCCATCACCGAGGAACGGATGATTCAGGATATCAAGCTGATGAAGAAGTTCAATATCAATGCCGTGAGGACCTCCCACTACCCGAACCACCCCAAGTGGTACGAGCTGGCCGATGAATACGGGCTCTATTTGATCGATGAAGCCAATATCGAATCCCACGGCGCCCGATCGACGCTGCCGGCGAGCGATCCGAGGTGGACGGCCAATGTGCTGGACCGGGTCCAAAGCATGGTCGAACGGGACAAGAACCACCCGAGCGTGTTGATCTGGTCCCTGGGCAATGAAGCCGGAAGCGGCGACAATTTCAGGATTATGGCGGAGTGGATCCGCAAGACCGATCCGACGCGGCTCATTCACTATGAGGGGGACAACCGCTGGACGGACGTGGAAAGCCGCATGTACGCACGGGTGGAAAGTGTCGAGGAGTATGGGAAGTCGGGCAATCCGAAACCGTTCATTCTCTGCGAATACGCCCACGCGATGGGCAACAGCGTGGGAAATCTGTATCAATATTGGGATGTGATTGAAAAGTACCCGAATCTCCAGGGAGCGTTCATCTGGGATTGGGTCGAACAGACATTGCGATGGCCGACGCCGAAGAAAATCACCGTTTATGACGACAGCCCGAATCATCTGGCCGGACGGCTGTTCGGGAAGTTGGTCGACGGCGCGGAAGGGAAGGGGATCGCCGGTTACGTCACCCTTCCGAACGATCCCGCGCTCAACGTGACGGGGAACCAGCTGACCCTGGAAGCGTGGGTGAAACCCGAACCGACCGCCACCCACAGCCCCTTCGTCACCAAGGGGGATACGCAATACGCCCTGAAGCAAAACGGAGACCGTCTCGAATTCTTTGTCTACGATTCGCAGCAACAATGGGTGACGGCGAGCGCTCCAATCCCCGAAGACTGGACGGGCAAATGGCACCACGTGGCGGGTGTTTACGACGGTCGATCCTTGAAACTGTATGTCGACGGGGAATTGAAGGCGGAAAGGGCTTATTCCGGTGAGATTGCGGCCAACCATTTCCCGGTCAATATCGGGAGAAACGCCGAGAATGACCGATTGACCCGGGCCCACATCGACCGGGTGCGCATCTACAAGCGGGCGTTGTCGGAGGCCGAGATCCGCGATGCAAATCGCCGTCCGGACGCCGGCACCGTCCTCTGGCTCGATTTCGAGAAGTACGATGAAGCATCCTACGGGCAAAAGGAGTATTTCGCCTACGGCGGGGATTGGGGCGACTATCCGAATGACGGCAATTTTATGGCCAACGGACTCGTGTCGGCGGACCGGACGCTGCAGCCCGAAATCTGGGAAGTGAAACAGGTTTACCAGAACATCGACATGCGGGCGGTGGATGCGGCCAAGGGACGTATCGCCATCGAAAACGAATACCTGTTCACGAATTTGAATCAATTCGAAGCGACGTGGACCCTCAAGGAAGATGACCGGGTCCTTCAGAAAGGGACCTTGGGCCGCCTCGACATCGCGCCGGGCGAGACGAAGACGATCGACATTCCCATCAAAAAGCCCCGACTGAAACCGGGAGCCGAATACTGGCTGAATATCCGTTTCACCCTGGCTGAAAACACTTCCTGGGCCGAAAAAGGGCACGAAGTGGCCAAAGCGCAATTTCGCATGCCCTTTGTGTCGCCGGAGGCGCCGGCCCTCGAACTCGGTAAGATGCCCCCGATCGACGTGGACGAAGAGGGCAGCCGGGTGAAGGTGACCGGCAAGGATTTCGGGATCGTTTTTGACAAAGGGAAAGGGACGATCTCCTCCTTCAAGCACCGGGGCAAGGAATTGTTCAAGGCCGGGCCGATGCCGGATTTCTGGAGGGCGCCGAACGATAACGACAAAGGTAACGGCATGCCGGAAAGGACGGGGATCTGGCGCCACGCGGGGCGGGATATGAAGGTGGACCGCGTAAGCGTGCGGGAAATCGGCAACAAAGCCGTCAAAATCGAGGTGCACGCCACGTTGCCCACGACCCGGCCGTCCCGATACCAAGTGACGTACACCGTGTACGGAAGCGGGGACGTTGTCGTCACCAGCACCCTCGTTCCGGGGCAGGGGCTTCCGGAGATTCCGGCCGTCGGCATGGAGATGATCATCCCCGGAGAGTATGAACATCTCACCTGGTACGGCCGCGGTCCGCAGGAGAACTACTGGGACCGGAACACGGGTGCCGATGTCGGGGTCTACCGGGGCACGGTGGACGAACAGTTCTTCCCTTATGTGGAACCGCAGGAGACGGGCAACAAGACGGATGTCCGCTGGGCCGCCTTGACGAACAGGAAGGGTGACGGACTGATGGTGTCGGGATTGCCGCTCTTCGAGCTGAATGCCCTTCACTACACCGAAGACGACCTGGAGAGTGTGAAACACCCCTATGAGCTGACGAAGCTGGACGATATCGTGCTCAACGTCAATTACAGACAAATGGGGGTGGGGGGTGACGACAGCTGGGGGGCGAGACCCCATCCCGAGTTTACTCTCTACGCCGACCGCCCATACAGTTACAGCTTCCGATTGAGACCGATCACCCGCCATATGTCGCCGATGGAGATGAGCAAGCGAACCGTCGCCACCCACGCGCTGAAAGAGATCAGGATCGATGGGAAGCCCCTGAACGGTTTTCAACCCGGTGTCACCGAGTATGAAGTGAAGCTGCTGGAAGGTGTGGCGGACCGGATTCCGACGGTCGAAGCCGTTCCGGTGAACGAGCGCGTAAAGATCGAAATCACGCAGGCGGAGAAGCTGCCGGGTCGGGCGGTGATTCGCGCCACATCGCCGGACGGTCTGCTCAACGAAACATATGCTGTGGATTTCAAGGTCGTGCCGCAGCTCTACCTGAGCGATTTGGAGTGGAGATCCGCCACCATCGGCTGGGGCAGCATCCAACGGGACCGGAGTGTGGATTCCAATCCGCTCAGGCTGCTCGGTGATGACGGGGAAGTAACCTTTGAAAAGGGGATCGGTACCCACGCCCATTCCGAGATCGTGTATGATCTGGAAGGAAAGGGATACCGACGGTTCGAATCCTATGTCGGAGTGGACAGGGAAGTCGGCGGGTCCGGTTCCGTTGTTTTCCAAGTCTGGCTTGACGGAGAGAAGGCATTCGATAGCGGGAAAATGACGCGGGAGACGAAAGCCAAATTTTTAAGCATAGACCTGACCGGGAAAAAAGAGATGAAGCTCGTGGTGACCGATGCCGGCGACGGCAACGGGTGGGACCATGCCGACTGGGCCGACGCGAAATTCAAATGAGGAAAATGCATATGTTCATGTCGGGGAGCCGGGAGACTGATCCACCCCATTCAAAAAAGCGGTCGGACGAATTGGCGTCCGCCGCTTTTTCCTTTTACTTCACCGCCTTATTGACGCGCCGATTTTTCCCGACAAACTACTCGTCAAATCGAATGGTACGGGCAGACGAGGCGATCCTGTGACGCGCGGAATCGTCTTGGGGAAACCTGTGACATCAATTCAGTTAGAGTGGGAGGGAAAGGATGAAGGTATTGTGGCAGTCCGGCATTGACCGACCGGATGGTGTTGTATGCCGGTGTTTTGTACGACCTTTAGTGGCGCTTGCGAAAGGCGCCAAAAGGGTATTTGCGCTTTTTATGCTTTTGGGATCTTTTGGCCAAAATGAGGAGTTGAGGGTTCAAAGGTTTAGAGGCGAGTTGGGGAGAACTGCACAGCGGTTCAAATTTTCCTTCCTTCATCCGTCCCTCACCACTGGAAGTCATGAATTGGTGTCGACGGCTCAGGATTTCATTTGACCGGTTTCAATCGGGCTGTGAAGTGGCGCAACACTTTCGGCTCATAGGTGAATTCCAACCCGACCAATTGGTCGGCCCGCTCTTTGATGGCGATCAAGCCATCGGCCACGACATCCATGTGGTTGTAGGTGTAAACCCGACGCGGTATGGTCAGGCGAACCAGTTCCAGCGGGCTTTTCAGCTGTTCGCCCGTCTCGGGATCCCTTCCCATCAGCAGCGAGCCGATTTCCACACTGCGCACACCGCATTCCAGGTACAGTTCATTGGCCAGCACCTGACCCGGAAACTGGTGGGGCGGGATATGGGGCAGGAGCTTTCCGGCATCGACGAAAACGGCGTGTCCGCCGGTCGGCGTTTGGATCGGGATTCCCCCTTCCAGCAGCCTTTGTCCCAAATATTCCACCTGATGGATGCGGGATTTGAGAAATTCCTCATGGATCCCCTCCCTCAGTCCGCGCGCCAGGGCCTCCATGTCCCGGCCGGCCAGACCTCCGTAGGTGGGGAAGCCTTCGTACGGGACCACCATGGACCGGGCCTGTTCGTACAATTCCTTATGGTCTTTGTTGAAGGCCAGAAGCCCTCCGATGTTGACCAGCCCGTCCTTTTTGGCGCTCATGGTAAAGGCATCCGCGTAGGAGAACATCTCCCTGACGATTTCGCGGATGCTTTTGTTCTCGTATCCCGGTTCGCGCTGTTTGATGAAATAGGCGTTTTCCGCATAGCGCGCCGCATCGATGATCATGAGGAGACCATACTTTTTGGCGATTTCCGACGCTCTTCGGATATTTTCCATGGACACCGGCTGTCCGCCCGCGCTGTTGTTCGTGACGGTGCAAATGATCATCGCGATGTTTTCCGGTCCCTTTTCCCGGATGGTGGCCTCCAACTTCTCCAGGTCGAAGTTGCCTTTGAAATCGTAGGGGGTCGTGGTATCCAGCGCTTCTTTGGTCACCACATCGATCGCCTTGCCCCGCGCCAGATCGACGTGGGCGCGCGTGGTATCGAAATGCCAGTTGCTCAACACATACTGTCCCTTTTGGACGAGGATCGGGAAGAGCACCTGTTCGGCTCCCCGTCCCTGGTGGGTCGGTATGACGTAAGGGTAACCGAAAATGTCCTCGACCGTTTCCCTCAGATGAAAATAGTTTCGGCTGCCCGAATAGGATTCGTCGCCGATCATGAGGCCGGCCCATTGCGAATCGCTCATGGCTCCCGTTCCGCTGTCCGTCAACAGGTCGATGTAGACATCTTCCGATTTCAGGTTAAACAGGTTGTAACCCGCTTCCTTCAGGGCCTTTTCCCTGTCCTCTCTTGAGATGATGTTCAGCGGTTCCACCATTTTGATCTTGTACGGTTCCGGCAGGCGCTTCATCCATCTCCCTCTCCTTTTGCAAGATTTTCTTGTTACCGCTTTCATAATGGCGTACGCCCAGACACTGACATCCTCGCCCCGCCGTATACCCAAGCGATACCGGCTCTCGGGGTTGTCCCCACTGACAGCGTAACCAAACCGCATGCGGCAGTCAAACTGCAAGAAATTCCTTTCATGCCAAGGAAATGATTGCAATGATCGCGAAAAAGTAAGCATCTCACTGAGCGAAGCCGATTTATTGACTCAAGGCGTCCAATGGCGTGGAAGCCGGGGAATGGTGTGGTTTGCACTTTTATCGTGCCACTAATAGAGATTGAGGAAAACGCCGGTGTCCAAAACACCCCTGAACCGCTTGCCGGGTGGACTCTGCACCTTCGCATTCTCGCGCTTGCATGATTCGTCGGCTGTCCGGGCTGGATTGGAAGAGAACTTTAGGAGGTGATGCCCATGGACGGAAACAGGGGCATTTCTGCGAAGGGGGTTGAAACACGCATTCTCCTCCCTGCTCCTGAACCCTTTGACCTGCGAGCTACTTGTATGAGTCACGGATGGATTGTGCTTTCTCCCAATCGTTGGAATCCTTCGATCGAGGCATTTGAGCGGGTGGAGGAACTTTCAAGCGGGAAAATCGTGCAATTGCGCGTTCAACAGCCGGATCCCGAGAAGCTCGTTGTTACGGCCTTGTCTGCTGATTCCCTCGGCGAGACAGAGCGTAGCGAGATCGCGCAACGGGTGACAATGATGCTGCGGTTGGACGAGGATCTGAGCGAATTTGAAAGGCTCTGCGATCGCCATCCGCGGTGGCGGGCCCGGGTGCCTCGGGGAGGAGGGCGGTTGCTCCGTTCGCCTACGCTGTTTGAGGACGTCGTCAAGACGATCTGCACCACCAACATCACCTGGGCTCAGACGCGGACGTTGGTGACAAGGCTTGTGAACGCAATCGGGAGGCCGCACCCTTTGCAGCCGGAGGAGAAAACGTTCCCCACGCCTCAACGGATTACGGCCTTCGGCGCGGAGCGGTTGCGCTCCGAGATTCGCCTTGGCTACCGTGCGAACTACATTGCGAAGCTGGCCCATCAGGTGGCATCGGGGGAATTGGATCTCGAGGAGCTGCGCGCACCGCATTTGTCGGCGGAGGAGGTTCGGCGGCGCCTCCGAAAATTGCCGGGCATCGGACCGTACGGGGCCGCAACGGTAAGCATGCTGCTCGGACACTACGATGAACTGGCGATTGACAGCGAGATGCGGGCATTCGTCTCACGCCATTACTATCAGGGCCGACCGGTCACGGACAAGGAAATTTACTCCGTATACGAGAAGTGGGGCAAGTGGAAGTACCTGGCGTATTGGTTTGATCCCGCCGGCCATTCGGAGCCATCCGGTCCCGACGGTCGGAAGCCCGACCGGGATCGTGCGTGACGAGAATGACAGGAAGAAAAGGTGGGGGGAGACGATGAAAAGGCTGTCTGCGGTAGTCATAGGGGCGGGAGACCGGGGGATGCGCGCCTATGCTCCCTATGCCCTGAAATTTCCCCATGAGTTGGAAATTGTCGGTGTTGCGGAGGTCAATCCGGATCGGCGGAAACAGTTTCAGAAAATGTACGCCCTTGATGATCAAGCGTGTTATGCCCGTTGGGAGGAATTGCTGGAACAACCCAGGATGGCGGACATCGCGATCGTCTGCACCCAGGACCGGATGCACTATCAACCGACGGTCCGGGCGTTGGAACGGGGCTATCACGTATTGTTGGAAAAGCCGATGTCTCCCGACCCTGTGGAATGCATCGCAATGATACGGAAAGCGAAGGAAGAGGGGCGTTTGCTCACGATCTGTCATGTATTGCGTTACACTCCTTTCTGGTCAGCGATAAAAGAAAACATTGAACAAGGAAAAATCGGGGAAGTCGTTTCCGTCCAGCTGAATGAAAACGTCAACTACCATCATATGGCTCACAGCTTTGTCCGGGGCAACTGGAGGCGGAAAGACACCTCCAGCCCCATGATTCTGGCGAAATCCTGCCACGATATGGACCTTCTTACCTGGATCGTGGGAGCTCCTTGCAGCCGAATCAGTTCTTTCGGTTCCCTCATGCATTTCAGGGAGGAGCATGCTCCGGACGGCGCTCCGGACTACTGCCTGGACGGTTGTCCCGCGGAGCACGAATGCCCCTATTACGCACCGCGTTTTTATTTGGAAGAAGGCAGGGAGGAGTGGGCTCCGAAGATCACCGAGGATTTGACGAACGAGGGGATTTTGAAGGCCTTGCGGCGGTGCCCCTACGGACGGTGTGTCTATCGCAGCGACAACGACGTCGTCGACCATCAGGTGGTGAGCTTGGAGTTTGCCGGCGGTGCCACGGCGGTTTTCAGCATGTGTGGCTTCACCCATGACAACACCCGGACGGTTCAGATCATGGGCACCCGGGGAGAGATTCGGGGAAACCTGATTGAGCAACGCTTTACCGTCTATGACTTCATGACACAAAACCGGATGGAAGTTCGTGTGAATGCCGCGAATGCTCAACACGGGGGAGGAGATTTAGGGATCATTCGCCAGTTTTTACGGGATTTGCGCGGTCGCGACAAGACGGAGAGCCTCACATCCGCCCGGGAGTCGCTCCACAGCCACATGATGGCCTTTGCCGCGGAGGAATCCCGCCTGAGCGGCGGTCAGGTGGTGGAACTGGAAGCGTTCATCCGGCGGTTGGAACATCAGATGCTTGAAAGGTTGCCGCGGAAATAAAAAAGCTCTACTAGGGATTGTTCGCCGTTTCATACCCGGGTCATGAAGCAATTTCCAACGCATATGTCTTTCTCTCTTTCTTGCGAAAGAAGTTAACAAAATCCTCCCCATTCCTGATGTTTGTGCTCGTGCGGGGAACCAAATCGCTTATTCGCAGAAGTCACTGAGAAAGTTGTGCATCGTTTCTGACAAAGACGACGCTGCAGTCATCAGGAATTGAAACAAACACAACGGAACAAAAGGTTACCTATGCTTTCGGGCTATCCGGATAAACCTCCCCATTGTGTTGGGGAGGTTTATTCATTTTGACGCAGTGCAGAGCAATGCCAGTTGTTTCAATTCTTTTCCAAGGAAAGCAAAATCTCGGTGTGATACGATTTAGCCGTATATGGTCGAATCCAAAAATCGCGGAAAAATCCGCTCGCGAACGGGAGAAATCCGAACATAAAAACCCTGAAGCTCTTCAGGGAATATACAGATTGCTGTGTTATCCTTTTTGTTATCTTTTTGGCGGAGGGAAATGGATGACGATTCGAATTTTGCTTGTCGAGGACGATGAGCATATCTGCAACACCGTCAAGGCCTTTTTATCGGAGGCGGGATATAAGGTGGATGCCTGCCTGGACGGCGACGAAGCGTACACCAAGTTTTACGAAAACACCTATCAGCTAGTCATTCTCGACATCATGCTGCCGGGAATGAACGGGCATGAGCTTTTGCGGGAGTTCCGCAAGATGAGCAATATCCCTATTTTGATGTTGACCGCTCTTTCCGATGACGAGAATCAAATCAAGGCGTTTGACTCGGAAGCGGATGATTATGTGACGAAGCCGTTCAAAATTCAGATTCTGCTGAAACGCGTCGAAGCCCTTCTTCGGCGAAGCGGTGCGTTGGCAAAGGAGATTCGTTGCGGTAAGCTAACGCTTTTTCCGGAAGACTACATGGCGGTTTATGATGACAAAGAGCTCCCGTTGACGCTTAAAGAATATGAAATCCTTTTGCTTTTGGCGCAAAACAGGGGCAGAACACTATCCCATGAAATGATCTTATCCCGAGTGTGGGGCTATGATTTTGATGGTGATGTGAGCATTGTGCATACCCACATCAAAAACCTGCGAGCGAAACTGCCCATCAATCCCATCAAGACCATTCGCGGCGTAGGTTACCGGTGGGAGGAAGAAACGGAATGAAGAGAAGCGGAATCTTTGTCAAGGTATTCATTTACACAATCATATTTTCGATCTTGTTGGTTGGCGTGACGGTAACCATGTTTTCGGTTCGGATTATGACCTACTACTCACATCTTCGCTCACAGGAAATTACCAACACCTATCAGAGCATTGTCATTCAGTCGCGGGGGGAAGATGACATCACCGAAGTGGCGAGGCAGTTCTACGAAAAGAATCAATCCATGCAATTCTACATCAAGGATAAAGACGGACACGTGGTTTACGCGACACCTGAAGCCCACGCATCCGGCATTGAGACCGGCGAACCACCATACAGCAGCTCAATCATGTTGCGTCTGGACAATGACTATTTGCTTTATGCGCTGAAAAATGACATTTTTGAGTTGAATTATGACAAGTGGATTGCAGAAGCGCTTGTAGTGTTGTCCGCCATGTTTGTCGTCTGCGTCATTTGCGCGTTGGTCTTTGCTCGGCAGATGACAAAACCCATCAAACATCTGGCGGATGCCACGAATAAGATGACCAATCTCGAAGAAGTACCGCCCCTGCCGGAGCGCAATGATGAACTCGGCGCTTTAGCCCGTGACGTTTATGCCATGTACAGCAAGCTGAAGGAGACCATTTCCCAATTAGAGAATGAGATTTTGAAAGTGCGTGAGCTGGAGGAAACCCAGCGCTACTTCTTCTCGGCGGCTTCTCATGAATTAAAAACGCCTATCTCGGCCACAAGGGTCTTGCTTGAAGGAATGCTTGAAAATATAGGCGATTACAAAGACCACCCCAAATATCTGCGCGAATGCGTGAAGATGATGGATGCACAGAGCAAAACGATTTCAGAGATCATGGAGATTATACGTCTGAATGATGGGAAAATTTCGCTTATGTCTGAGAAACTGGACATCCGGCATGCCGTCGCCGAAATGCTGCCCGACTTTCAGACCTTGTGCGAAGCAAACGGCCAGCGCATCGTGACGGACATTCCTGACGGACAAATCTGTCTTGCCGATCCCAAAATGCTCCGGAAGGCGCTGTCCAACGTCATATTGAACGCGGTGCAAAATACGCCCGAAGGAGGAGAGATTCGGATATGGAGCGAAATTGCGGCTGATCAATATCGCCTTTGCATTTTGAACACAGGGGCGAGGATTGACGATGAGATCTTGCCGAAGCTGTTTGATCCGTTCTACCGCGTGGATAAAGCGCGAAGCCGAAAAGGCGGTCGGAGTGGCTTGGGATTGACCATTGTCAAGAAAACATTGGAAGCGATGGATATTGCTTTTGCTTTGGAAAACACCACAGACGGTGTTTTGTTTTGGATGGACTTGCCGCGGGCTTAAGCAGCATAAGAGAGAATACAATTCGTAAATCTGGATGCAACCGCCCATCATTGATTGATTTGACCGACAGGACGATTCCTGCCGGTTTTTTTGTTTGCATGCAGAGAAACTACAGGTTGTCTACAGGAAAAATACAGATTGCTTTGCCATAATCGCAACAGCGGTAAACCAAAACATGCGTTATATTCCCTGCTTTGGCGATGCGGAGAAGCAGAATAAACGCCAGGAGGCAGCAACCCATTGAGCCAACCGGGAACGAGCTTGGAAAAGTATGTTGATAACAAAAAATGGGGAGTGTCAACTAATGACGATTTTACAAGTCAAAGACCTGGTAAAGACGTATGGCAAAGACAACACAACCGTTATGGCTTTGAACGGCGTGAGTTTCAGCGTGGAGAAGGGGGAATTTGTCGCGGTCGTGGGTGCGTCCGGCTCAGGCAAATCAACCCTTATGCATTTAATCGGTGGAGTTGACCGTCCCACGTCCGGCAGCGTCGTAGTTGATGGAGTGGAAATATTCAAGCTGAATGAAAGCGAACTGGCGATTTTTCGCCGCCGAAAAATAGGAATTATCTATCAGTTCTACAATCTCATTCCGACTCTGACTGTGCAAGAAAATATCATGCTGCCGTGTCTATTGGACAATCGCAAGCCGGATCCCGACAAATTGCGGACCATACTTGAAACAATCGGGCTGACGGACAGGGCAAAACACTTGCCGAACGAGCTTTCCGGCGGACAGCAGCAGCGGGTAGCCGTCGGCAGGGCGCTGATCAACAATCCCGCGCTCATCCTCGCCGATGAACCGACGGGCAATCTTGACAGCAAATCGAGCAGGGAGGTTATCGACCTTTTGAAGCGATCCAATCAGCAATACAATCAAACTTTGCTTGTCATCACTCATGATGAAAAAATCGCGCGCCAAGCCGACCGGGTTATCACCATCAGCGATGGACAAATCGTCAGGGATGAGGTGTTGCGCCGATGAAGCTGACCGCAAAATTGGCGTACAGCCAAATCAAAACAAACCGAAACCGCGCCTTTTGGACGCTTGCCGGAATCGTGCTGTCAACGGCGATGTTAACCGCCGTTTTCTGTTTTGCGTCCAGCGCCGACTTGATGTTTAAGGAGCTGCTGGGCGAGAGTGATTATTACAACTCCATGTATAATGAATTACTTTTGGGTTTAAGCGCTGTTGTCGGTTCTGTAATCATTGCCGCCACCGTTATCGTTGTCTCTAACGCCTTCCGCGTCAGTGCCGGAGAGCGCATCAAGCAGTTCGGCGCACTGAAAAGCGTCGGTGCGACAAAACAGCAAATTGCCGGGATTATCACGCATGAAGGTTTGATACTGGCGACTGTCGGCATCCCCCTGGGAATCGCGTTGGGACTTCTCGTGAATTTTGTCGGCATACAAATTATGGATCATCTCCTTGCAGCAGCGAATAAGAGAAACACGTTCCAAGTCAACTTTGATTTTGTTGTTGCGTGGCAGGCGATCCTTGTTTCGGCGGTGCTATCGTTTGTGACCGTATGGATGTCGGCGTGGCTTCCGGCTCGCAAGGCGGCAAAGATGGCCGCAATCGATGCCATACGGGGAACGGATGAAGTTAAGATTAAGGCGAGGGATGTCCGTGGCGGACGGCTCATTGGGAAGCTGTTCGGTTATGAAGGTACACTTGCTTATAAGTCCCTGAAACGGAGCCGGAGAAATTTCCGGGCGACGGTTGTGTCGCTCACCATGAGCATCATACTGTTTATTGTCGCGGGCTATTTCGGCGAACACTATAAAGAGACCACGCGCTTGTTTTACCCGGTCGTAGATAACGCCAATGTGGTGGGCGAATTTTTGAGACCGGAGAAAGGAACGCTTGGTCATGATGGCGATGAACAGACATACCATACGTTAAATAGCGTTCTTGCGGACGAAGTAACCCAGAAATTTCGCGAGTATCCGAACACGACCGTGTTCGGCGTGGGCGACAATTTGCGGGATGAAGATCACTCGTACAAAACAGTGATTCCGAAAGAGATGCTGACATCTAAAATGAAAGAGTTTCTCGACTCCAATGGTGGTGTCCCTGTCGGGGATGGATATTCGTTCCCGATCACCTTATATGCGATAGACGCTGAGAACTATGCGGAGTTGTGCGAACGCGCGGGTGTTTCGCCCGGCTCAAACATCCTCGTAAATTATGTTCGAATACCGGGCGATAACGGTGACGGGAAAGCCGTATTCACACCCTTTGTATCCTATCCGAAGACGTTGCTCTTAACCAATCAAAATGACCATTCCGTGGTCGAACTGCCCTTAGAGGGTGCACTTGATCTTCGTGATGTTCCGAATGAGATTGCAGCTACCTATGTAGGCAATATGATGGTGATTGTTCCCCGGCTTGATGCGACGCGCTACACATGGTTTGTGGATGCAGCCGATCCGGAGGGGTTTAAAGGATACGCAACCAAGATATTGCATGAATCGATTGCATTTGAAGGAAGCTCGGAATATATCGATGTGAAAAGCGGGGAAGAAGTTCCTTTTGCAATGCGTGACATAACCCGCTTGATCTTGGTGTTTATATATGGTTTCATCACCATGCTCACACTGATTGGGCTGACGAATGTAATCAGTACCATATCCACCAATGTACTCTTCCGCGCCCGGGAATTTGCGGCTTTGCGCAGTGTCGGCATGACGCCGGCAGGACTGAAGCGGATGTTGACCCTTGAAAGCATACTGTGTTCGGTCAAATCTCTCGTCATCGGAGTGCCTCTTGGGATGCTCGGGTCGTATTTGCTATATCGAACCTTTTCGTCCCCCGTGGAGTTGGATTTTGCGATCCCGTGGTTGCCGATAGTACAGTGTACACTCGGTGTAATTGCCGTAACGTGGATCATTATGCGGTTTTCGCTGTCACGGCTTCGCGATGATAATATCGTTGAAACGATACGCTTGCAATACAGATGAAAATAGAGGGAAAGGCTTAAGTTGAGCTATTCTGGCTGACGACGAGGGTCTCTCGGCAGTTGCACAGGCAAAAGGCGGGAAAGGGTACGGGCGCGGTGGACGCCTGTTGTGGTCATTGTCCCATAAAACGATGATCGGAGACCGGGCATAACGCCCGGTCTTCACGCCTTACTTACAGTTGATCCGTTCCTGTCTTGGGCTTCGAACCATAAGTCGGGAGGACTGCCATATGATCTGTGGGCAGTTTTTTACGCAGGGTAAGGATCAATAGCCCGGCTGCCGCCAATGAGAAAGCCAGGTAAAGATAGGCCCAAGTGAAGGTTCCGGTTAGATCTTTGAGAAATCCGACCAAATAGGGGCCGGTCCATCCACCCAAGTTGCCCACCGAGTTGATCAGACTTACTGCACCTGCCGCGGCGGCTCCCGAGAGAAACGATGTCGGATATGTCCACCAAACCCCCATGCCCACGTACACACCGATGGCAGTGATGCAGACCAGCACGAAACTCAATATCGGGTGAGTGACTACCGATCCCAATCCCATCCCGATGGCGCCAATAAACATGGGGAGCGCCACATGCCATCTCTTTTCCCCTGTGCGGGAAGAGGAGATGCCGTTCACGATGAAGCCGATCAAGGCAAGCGTCATCGGAATAACGATGAGCCATCCAATACTTGCATTGGACCAGCCGGAAACGGATTTCAAAATCGTTGGCATCCAGAACCCGAAACCCCAAAAACCGGTAATCCACATGAAGTATATCAGGCAGAGCTTAAGGACTTCCTTATCCCGCAGAGCTTCCCAAACCGTATAGTTTTTTGCGGAGCTTTTGACTTGATCTTCGCGTTCATATTGTTCAGCCAGGACCTTCTTTTCATCTTCACTCAACCAACGAACCTCTTTTGGCCAGTCGGCCAGCCAGAAGGGGATGATGAGACCGAAGATGAACGCGATCCCTCCCTCTATCAAAAACAACATTTGCCATCCTTTTAACCCCATCCATGACAAATCCAATAACATCCCCGCCAAAGGGGACCCGATAATATTTGATACCAACAGAGAAGTCAACATGATGGAAATGGCCGTCGGCCTTTCCCTTACGTTAAACCAGCGAGGGATGACGACGGCATAGCAAACGGGATAAAAACTTGCTTCCGCGGCGCCGATCAGAAAGCGGAGTATGTAAAACTGCATTTCGTTTTGGATTAAAGCCATGAGCGCACACGAAAGACCCCATGTAATCATGATTCGCGCAATCCATTTACGCGGGCTCCATTTATGGGCGATCAGCGTTCCCGGTACCTCAAACAAGACGTATCCCCAGAACAAAATGCCTGCGCCCATCCCGAAAACCTTGGCGGTAAAACCAAGATCTTCATTCATCGTCAATGCGGCATAGGCGATGTTGAGCCGGTCGAGATACGCCAAGACGGAACCGATGAAAAGGGGAAGAATAATGTTCATGTATTTTCTGGCCAAGGAACCGTTCAATATTCCTGTACCGTTCATGTCTTTGATCCTCCTTTTCGTGCATCAAGTCTTAGACACTGACTTGTGAATCCGGGCAGGTTTGCACAAAGGGTGACGGGAGACGTGCAGCGACGGGATGCTTTTTAACTTTGGTTACTTTACATTTTATTCTGAATATATCATGCGATGAAAAGTATAGGGAGGATTTTTTCTTCTGAGTGGAGAGACATCAAAAAAGGGCAACTCAGTTGCCCTGTACCGGTTGTGCCTGTGCTTTTAACGTTCTATTGGCTTTTTCGTCCCACCCGGTAAAATTCGTGGAAAAGCTTGATCAACGCCCGTTTTTCAATCCGCGATACGTAGGAGCGGGAGATACCCAGTTCCCGTGCGATTTCCCGCTGGGTTTTTTCCTTGCCTCCGTCCAGTCCGAAGCGGTTTCGGATCACTTCCTGTTCCCGCGGATCGAGGATGTGCAGGTGGTTGTATATTCGTTTCTTTTCGATCTTGGTTTGGACCGTTTCGACCACCTCGTCCCGGTCGGTGCCGAGGATATCGATCAGCGTGATTTCATTTCCCTCTTTGTCGGTGCCGATGGGGTCGTGCAGCGACACGTCCTTGCGGGCCTTTTTCAGGGAGCGAAGGTGCATGAGAATTTCATTTCTAAAGTCAGCAGTTTAGCACAAACCTTCTGTGATCCTTGTAAGGTAATTTAATTACATACATCACCGTTGTGTGGTTTTATCGTAGACATTCTTTGCATTATGAAATCATTTGTAAAAGTTTTTCCCATTCTTTGAGATATAGTTGAAGGTATTGAACGAATGTCGTAATATTGTTATAACGGGGGTATTAATGATGAAAGGTTTGAAGCCACTTACTGCAGTGGATCTTTTTTGTGGTTGTGGTGGTGTAACGGAAGGCTTAAAAGCCGGGGGTTTTCAAGTTGTTGCAGCAGTGGACAATGATCCGGTTGCCTGCAAAACATATAAAATGAACCATCCTTCTGTTCATTTATATGAACAGGACATTCATGATGTTGATCCTAAAGATATTCTTGCCAATTTGAAAGGCGAAAAACTTGATCTGTTGGTTGTGTGTGCTCCCTGCCAACCTTTCAGCAGCCAAAATCGGAAGAAGGGAAGAGACAGTCGTTCAAACCTCATTATGCAGTCGGTTAGATTTGCGGAAATACTGAATCCCACCATAATCTTTTTTGAAAATGTACCCGGGTTAGCGACCAAGAGATTTCGTGGAATATTGGAGGAACTTAAAGACGGTTTGAATCGTTTGGGATACAATCTGGGGGAACCTGTTCAGATCAATGCTGCGGATTACGGGGTTCCCCAAAGAAGAATACGTTGTGTTCTTATTGCATCCAAATCCAAAATACCTACGATACCGGAGCCCGTTACACCCGCAGGAAAGTGGAAAACAGTCAGGGATGCCATTGCTCATCTTCCACCGCTTCAAGCAGGTCAAAAAGATCCGACAGATCCGCTTCACTTTGCAAGATCCCATAGTCCGATTGCAATCAAAAGACTCCAACATATTCCGAAAGATGGAGGTTCCCGTTTTTCTTTGCCGCCGGAACTGGAATTGAAATGCCACAAAAACAAAAAAGGATACCCGGATGTATATGGACGTATGAAGTGGGATGATGTGGCCCCGACTTTGACTACGGGATGTACGGATATTACACGTGGACGATTTGCCCATCCCAGAGATGACAGGGCGATAACATTGCGTGAGGCAGCACTATTACAAACATTTCCCGTTAACTACAAATTCGCTGGAAATAGTAGTCAAATAGCTGCTCAAATCGGTAATGCTGTTCCAGTAAAGATGGTGGAGGCAATCGCTATTAACTTGCACAAATTTATCGAGGGGGCAGGCTAATGTCTTTCATTTACACTGAAGATCAAGAAAAAGCAATTAAACATCGAGGCGGCAATCTGTTGATCATAGCATGTGCAGGAAGCGGAAAAACCGAGGTCATATCCAAACGAATCGCTGAGCTGGTTAAAGAAGGCGTGTCCCGGGATGAGATAATAGCTTTTACCTTTACCGAACGCGCCGCCGAGGAATTAAAAAAAAGGATAAGGGATCATTTGGAAAAAACTCAACCAGATGATCCCTCTTTGGGGGATATGTATGTCGGTACCATCCACAGTTTCTGTTTGCAACTTCTAAAAGAGGTTGACTTTGAATATCGTAATTACGAGGTAATGGACGAAATTAGAAGAGCTGCGCTTATTGCATCCAATTTCTATAAATTAGGTCTGGGGGAATTTTATAAGAGGACTGGGGAGAGATATAGAATTATTATCGAAAAATTTATAAACACTTTAGATGTGATGCATTATAAACGGATGACGCCGCAAGACCTGAAAGATCCTCTTTTGAGGAGGGCTGTTGAAAAGTATAATAACTTGTCAACGTGTCACCCCAATTATTTTTTAGATTACAACAAAATCATAGATGAACTTATACGATATCTTGAGAATCATCCTGAAAAGTTGGAGGAACAGCGTGCTCGATTCAAACACCTTGTTGTTGATGAATATCAGGATGTGGACCCTCGACAAGAAGAATTGATCCGTTTGTTAACCGACGGTGGAACCCGGGTTGATTTGACGGTGGTTGGCGATGACGATCAGTCGATCTATGGATGGAGAGGTGCCGACATATCCAATATACTTAAATTCAAAGAGCGATACCCCAACGTAACCCAAGTAAATTTGAAATATAATTTTAGAAGCACACATGCCATTGTTGAACTCGCTAATGCAGCCGCTAGTCGCATAAAGAGTGATCCTCCACGCCTTAGCAAGAATATGGAAGCAAGACATTTGGTTGGGAAAGTATTTCGTGAAAGAATGGCGGAAAGAGGAGACATTCAAAAAAGGGAATTTGCTTCTGAGAGAGATGAGGCTCTCTGGATAAAGGACCGAATAGAAGAATTGAAAGGTGTAATTATCGAAGATAAAAACGGTCCTCGGGCCCTTCACTATTCCGATATGGCAATTCTGGTGAGGGCAAATAGTCACAGTCCTATAATTGCGGAAGTATTGAGGGATTATGGAATTCCCGTGGTTGTTGAAGGCACTCGAGGATTATTCAAACAGCCTGAAATAATAGTTGTACAAGCCGCATTTTACTTGCTGGCGGGTAAAAAGTTATATGTCGAAAATGAAAATAGATGGGGACAAGGAATACTGCTTGGAGAAGGGGATTTGAGAGAACTAATCAGGAAAAAAATCAGGGAATTGAAAAAAAGAATACCCCTGGCGGATGCAAATTCATTTTTAGGGTGGATAAGTACTAAGAAGAGAATATTAGAAAACAAAACAGGTTCCGGTCGTATTTATCCGCAAGAGATTTTTCAAGAAATGTTGGTGGAACTAGGGTGTGTTAAAGGTGAAGAACCCTGGCCAGATGATATCCTGTACAATATGGGTAGATTCAGCATATTAATCAAGGAATTTGAATCTGTACATCAATGGATAACCTATAATCGCCTCGAGGATTTTTGCATGTTTTTGGGCAATTGGGCTTCGGGAAAAATCGACGACGGCAAGAAAGAAACAATAGCCAAACCCAAGGCAGTACAAATTATGACAATTCATGCCGCGAAGGGACTTGAATGGCCTGTTGTATTTATTCCAAGAGTATCTGGTAGTGATTTTCCAAGTAAAAGAAGAAATGAAGGAATAGATACTTACATTCCAAAGTCTGATTTCGATCCAAAGGAATTTGCCACAGGAGATGACGGTGAACGAAGGCTCTGGTATGTAGCTTTGACCAGGTGTCGAAAGTTCTTGAATATCTCGGCGATAAACAAGCATAGAAAGAGACCGTCTGTCTATTTCAAAGAGATTGTGCATGACTATGTTGTAGAAGATGGTAACGATCCGACTCAACGCGAAAGAGGAGAACCACAATGGTCTTCGGATACGGATCTGTTTCCGACGACATTTTCGGATATCAATTGTTATTGGAGATGTCCATATGAGTATTTGTTGCGCTGTCTAATGGGTTTTAGCCCGGGAGTGAAGGAATCATACGGTTACGGTCAACAAATTCACAATATCTTATATGAAATTCATGACCGTATGAGCCGAGGAAAAGTTCCTTCTGTCGATACAGTAGAGGAACTTGTGGAAGAAAAATTCCATCTGCGGTATACTCGTGAGGGGCCTCTCGAAAATCTAAAGAAGGCGGCAAAAGACTCGATTGTGCGATACGTCGAAAATTATGGAGATCGTGCAGACCTGGTTTTTAAGGCGGAAAAACCCTTTGAGTTCATTGACAAGAAAAGCGGAGCTTTGATCAGCGGAACCATTGACTTGTTGGAACGATGTGTTGAACTAGATGGGGATGAGAAGCGGGTACCGGTATGCGTGGTCGATTTTAAGACTAACAGAATAGAAGATCATCGGGATCACGATGAAGTTATGAGGACAGTTGAAAAGCAATTACGATTGTATGCAGCGGCTGTTCGAAATGCATTGGGTTTTGATCCCCGATCAGCTGAGGTCCATTTCATACGTCCTGCTGATGAACTTGAGCAAAAAGGAATACAAGAAAGAACATCCGTGGATGTATCGGAGGAAAATCAGATAAATGTCCTAAAACAGGTGGGTCAGGCGATAGAGGGTATACGAAATGAAAAATTTCCCATGAGTGGGTGTGAAAAGGGATTATGCAGCAAATGTGACTTTGAAAGGATATGTTTTGGGGCACAAAACAAGCGAAGGCAATAGCCAAATTAATGTGAGGACTTGATATTATGGCTGACATCTTCACGCCAGAAGAGCGAAGCCGGATTATGTCCCGAATTAGGGACAGGAATACCAAACCAGAATTAATGGTAAGACGCATGATTCATCGAATGGGATTCAGATTTCGTCTTCACAAAAAGGATTTACCCGGGAAACCAGACATCGTTCTTTCGAAGCACAGGAAGGTAATATTTGTGCACGGATGTTTCTGGCATGTTCATACTGGCTGTTCCCATTTTACTTTGCCGAAAACAAATTCGCAGTTTTGGTTGAAAAAACTTAAACAGAATGTTGAACGTGACGAGCACAACATAAGGCGGTTGGAGGAAATGGGATGGAAAGTATTGGTGGTGTGGGAGTGCGAGACAAAAAAACCTGAAACACTCATGGATAAATTACAAGAATTTTTGTATGCCGATTTTAATGGACCAGAATAGAATATCTTTGGGAGGGAAGAAAGGCATTCGGTCGTACCGGATGTCTTTTTTTATAGCCATTGAGAGGTGCCTCTTCCTATTGGAGGGGAACGATTCTACATCTTTTACAATCGATCTAGATAACAACAGAATGATTGCTGGCGTTCCTATCCACTAAACAAGAATCACGCAATACACCTCCTACCATATCTGAAAAGGTTATTTCTTGATTTTGCCGTTCACATTTCTTCCTATTTTTTGTTTATATAATCGTAATACGCTTTCGGTTGAGGAAAATGCAAGTTCATCCCAAGGAATTTCATCGAAATAAAAGAAACGTCCCGCTTTGCTTTCAATGTTAATAGTAACTTTTTCATTATCACTTATGGCTTCATAGACCAATTGAATCATTCCCTCTTCAGGGCAAGAAAACGTATTAATGATTTCACGGACCTCTATAGAAAGACCGGTTTCTTCTTTTACTTCGTTTTTGAGTGCATCAAAAAGGTCATGTCCCCGTTCGACGTGGCCACCAGGAAATGCCCACAAACCTTTTCCGGGATCTTCATTCCTTTGAAGAAGCAATACTTTGTCTTTGTCTTTATTTAAAACCACAGCAACTACGACCAGTTTCGGGTCCAGGTAAAAGATAAATTGGCAATTGTGGCAGATTAATTGGGGCTGATTAGGGATGTGAATGTCTTCTAATGAAAATAGATGACCGCATCGAGGACAATATTTTAAGTCCTCTTTTTTATATCGCCATTGGTATTTAAAGTAAATATCTTTATTCATTATCAAATCTCCTTGCTAATGGACTGGTTATTCCAAATCGAAAAAAATTTACTCTTTACTTGATTAAAGAATGCACTTTGACTGTTTATTTTTTCTAATGTAAAACGAGGTCGGTTCTTTTCCGGGATGTAGTCGGTAATTTCGAATACGATTTTTCCTGTTTCCCCATTATCATAACCAGTCATTATGTAAGGAAATATTGTACTGTATGTCTTTATCTTAAGACGGGAAACAAGCTTTTGTGGTAATGATTTGCGAAGCTGATTAAGCTTTCTAATTGAGTTCCGTATTTCAAAATGAAAGTCTTGTCGAGCATCTTCATCGAAAAACGTAATGATAGCATAGTGCTTTTCGATCCAATCAGGATCTAGGATTAACAAGTATAAATTTCCTGATTGCAATTTCTCTTTTAAGATTTCACTGGAGTCTTCGGTTAAATGAATCATTGAAGTTCCGGATATAAAGCAATCTCCTTTTGCCTCTAGTAGACAGTTTTTGTAGTCAAAAATCCGATCAATAGGTGAATTTGTGAGTTTAATTATACCATAATCGTTAAATCCCGTAATTTGCCCATTAGATGATTGTGGATTAAAAGGATCGTAATCGGAAAGGCCCACTTTTCGAAGTGGGATTTGCAGTAAACCACATAAACGTCGGAGTGTTTGGATGTTCGTTATTATTTTTTTTCCACGTTCTACATCAGATACGTAGTTAATACTCACACCGATACCACCATCAGATCTGGGCCATTTTTCAGCTAGTTCCGCTTGAGTCATATTTAACTTTTCCCTATATTCACGAATCGTTAATCCATAGTGATATTTCATACCAACCTCACCGTTTACTTTACTATTTACAACATTTTGTTGTTGAAGATCTACATGAATTTTAGAGACCACTTAACCGATTGGTATGAAAAAACAAGTTAAATTCAATCCTTGAAGGTTGTTCCATTTCAATTTGTTTTCCACCACAATATTAAGAAAGAGTGGGAGGGATCAAAGTGAAAGTTCTAAAGCACACGTTGAATAATGAAAACAACCTTCAGGAAGTCACTAAGCATTTAGAATATGAAAGGTTGCTGAAACAATCTTCCTCCTTTCGTGAGTTAAAATCGATTATTGTTTCTCTGACGACTTCTGGTTATTCTCAAACTCCTCAATCATGGCATCCAGAAAAGCGATGATCGGTTTGGCTTTTACTGGTGTAAGCTCGCCCCGTTCAATCAGTTTGATTAATACCTTCTTTGTCTCATCCAGCGCAATTTGCCCCGCATTTTCTCCCCACTCCGGGATTGATTCCTGGATCCTTCGAAATTCCTCATGTATGTTGATGGTTTGATCTGTTCGCCCAAGAAGGTAATCAACGGTTACATCGAATACATCAGCAATTTTTTGTAGTGTTTCGAGATCAGGGGTTCTCGTTCCATTTTCATATCCTGAAATGGACACTTTGGTTACGTTTATTTTTTTTCCTAACTGTTCTTGAGTCATTTTGTGTTTCAATCGCAGCGCTCTTAATCGTGACGGGAAATTCACTTTTTATCCCCCCATAATATTGCTATATGTCAATTATAAGTTAGCCAATTGTTAACAGAAACATTAGTTAACTAAAAAGGAATTTAGGTCTTGACGGATAACAAAGAGTTAACTTATACTGTAGTTAACAACAAGTTAACAGGAGGTGTTTAGATGGTCAAAAAACAACTCAGGTTAATTCGTCATAAACAAAACATGACATGCAAGCAAGTAGCCAATGAGATTGGAGTTACAAAGGAATATTATTGGCAGATTGAAAACGGGAAACGAAGGTTGTCCTATGGATTGGCTGTGAAGATTGCGAGAGTGTTTAAAAAGACACCAGATGAAATTTTTTTGGCGGAAGAGTTAACAAATGAGGAACAAGGAGGCTGATCTTATGTCCAAATGTAAATTGAAAAAAATGCCGATTCACGTAGTAAAAGGACCACGATTCAAACATGTGATCAAGGAAGCTCAGCAATATGTTTTACAGCTTGCAATTAAAAAATTACCCAAAGCCGAGAAGAACTATGCTCAAGAGGTGATTCGGTGAGGATCAGAGTGGGTGAGTGGTTAAAAATCCCATTCCATAGACGTTGGGTGATATTGGTTTATCGATGTGAAGCAACCAAAAGAAAATGGGCCGCACATTGTCAGCCCAACAATAATTGTTGACTACCGCCAGTATATCACACCTGGCGGATCTGGAGGAAGAAAAATGATAGACATCTATGTCCATATTGGGAAACGAACTAGCATAATTCTCAGTGAGTTGGAAGTGAAGTAAATGGCAAGAAAAAGGATGATCGATCCGAATTTTTGGACCGATGAAAAGCTTGGAACATGCGCACCGCTGGCTAGATACACTTTTATGGGTTTGATTAGCCAAGCGGATGACGCTGGACGTTTAAATGGTCATCCTGCGCTGATCAAATCACAGGTATTCCCTTATGACTACGATATCACACCAGATCATGTAACCGCTTGGTTAAATCAGTTGGAACAGAAGGGGCTGATTCGCCGATATGAAGTGGATGGCCAATCCTATATTTGTATTCCCAAATTCCTGAAGCATCAGAAGATTAATAGACCATCGGAATCTAAGCTTCCGGCACCTCCGGACACGTTTAATGAGGGTTCAGTGAGTACTCATGAATCCCTCACTGAACCCTCACCTAGAATAGAAAAGAAAACAACAGAGGAGAAGAGAACAACTACAGAACAGATTGAGGATGATGTTGATAATGATTCAAATCAAGCAGACAGGGCATTGAAGAAGATCGAACGTCATTTTGTAATGCGTAGGGGTGTTGGAACCGTGTTAAGTGTTGAGGATATGGAAAGTATGCAGGTCCTTTTGAAGGATGGTTTCACAGTAGATGAGATATTGGCCGGTATTGACCATGCATTTGAGAGCTTTAAACCAAAACACAAACGTGACCGAATAAATTCCTTCAAGTATTGCGAAAGTGTGATTCGATCCTTGAAAGCGAAAAAACAAGATAGTCATAACAGGGTAGGCTACGATCTGCCAAAAGCACAGCGGGAAGCAGACAAACATGGAGATAATTGGGACACGACAGTGGACCCGGCAGTTCAACTGGAAATCCTCGAGGAACTAAATCAAATGCGCAAACGCTTTAAAGAGAAGCAGGCAGGTGGTCAATGATGGCCATCGCCTTTCATCCGGCTGGTTGGACGGAAATGAAAAGCCGCTTGAATGTTGCACTGGAAGATGTCAACGAATCGGCTTATCTGGTGAAAGGAGAGGCAAAATGGAGGAACTGATAGTAAAGATTGCGGCAGAATTGGCGGAATGGAGGGGATTAGCGATTGTTTGGGGCGAACTGGTGGAGGCCTTATTAACGGCAGGAACTTTCACTATTGCATCTGTCGCTATTTTCGAATGGGGGGATTTACTATGATGGTTCTTTATCAATGCCCAAAATGCGGACGGGAAGCAGAAATCGCTGGGTTTATTAATAAGGTGACAGTCATTTGTCGATGTGGTTACAAGATGGAAAAAGTCATGACAACAAATAGAAAGACGGCCAGAAAAAGATATATCCAGTTGAGGTTGTTTGGATGATAAAAAATCGGGATCATTCACCAAAAATCAAATCCGACGCCTGGAAGGGGAAGAGATATGGCTGAAATGCATCAGTTTTTTGATAAAATTGTCCCTCTTGCGTTAATTGTCATAGGTGGAGCGACCATTTTCTTTGTCGCATGGCATTTCATAATGCAAAAGCCTTTAAAGCCGATTATCAAAAACGCACTGTTGGCCAGTCTAGTAGTTGTTATGTTTCAACATATTCTTGGAGCTCTTGTGGGTGAAGGTGGTCTATTAGCGAAAATGCTGATGAAAATAGTGACGAATTTGCTCGGTTTCGTCGCTGAAGCTCTCGATCTTGCATAGTTGCGCCCCTGGTGCAACTTTTTTGTTCAAAGGAGGGATAGAAATGGGCTTTTTTAAGGTACTTCCCATCGAAGGCGGATTGCCGCCGGAACGAAAGCGTTTGATTAAAGAGTTGGTCAGTATGACTGGACGCATTAGCGTCCAGTACGTCAAGGATAATGGTGAGGTTAACATGTTTCTCCGAATCCCGTCTGAGCAGGGTCTTGAGCGGATCCGCTCTGCACTGGACCAGGATAAATGCCGCCTTATTATGGAAACCGACATCCCGGACATCACTGGCGATAATATCCATGCCTTTGTCGTCGAAGGAGCTCAGCATCTAGCCATCGACTTGAACCAATCAAACCAACTGAAAAAAGTTTTTGACTTCGCTGAATCAATGGCGGTGATCCTCAATATCGAAGGCATCCGAAGCCAAGAAAAGCAGCGAAGGAAGCTGAAAGAGGCGGCTATGGGTCTGGATAAGTGGCAGTCAAAGGCTTGGTACTATAGCAAAATCGGTGCAAAGGCGATCATCGACTTTTGGTTTGATGAAAAGAGCCGAGTAAAAGTATTTGCAAATGCTTTCTATGAGAGAATCCAGAAGAAAGTTCACCTCCCTCCGATGACCGCTCGCAAGCTTTCCGACAAAAGTCTTTTTGCCAATGCTCAGATGATTGTCTTGGTTCAGACGGATAGGCCGGACTGGATTCATGGAAAATTGACTGCTTGGTTGTTTAACATTCAAGGCGAAAATAGGCTTCAGGCAGTCAAGATAAATAATTTTACCGGCATCACTGACGGCATTGTCCGGGAAGATTTGCCGAAACTTTGCCTTTATCAGCTTGAACTGGATAAGTTCATTCTGCTCCCGGACAAGGATTTCGAGCGGAATAACCAAAAGATGCGAATCCCCAAAGTGCTCCTCAAGGATGATATCGCTTTTGCCAGATCCAAAAGCGGCGGCATGATCTCTATGATTCGCGGCGACAAAGAGGAAGCAAAGGATTCACTTTCTACTCCTCTAATGGTTGTCGGTAAGCAGGGCTCTGGGAAGTCTACCCTGTTCGTCAATCTCGCCTTAGAGTTCTTCGGAGTCCGCGCTAAAGACCGCGAAGAATGGGAGCGGATCGCGCGGTCGGTTTTTCTCTTCGATGTAGCTGATGGTGCGATGATGTCGGAAGTTCTCGCGCATATTCCGGATTGGCTCCGGGATCGGGTGGTTATTCTTAACCATGCGGATATGAATAGGATTGTTCCACTCAGCTGGCATGATCTGATGGCGCTCTACCGTGATGATGACAGCATCGCGGCAGAAGTGGCGGCCATCGAGACGGAGCTGCTCCGGCGGTTTCTGCACGATGATAGTCAGACTTTTTCGGTAGAAAGGTTCTTTAAAGGCGCATTACAAGCGTCTTGCAGGGTTGGTGAGGGTAATCTGTTGGACGCCATCAGAATTTTAAAAGATGATGATTATCGAAAAGAGTTGATGGGACGGCTGGAGGCCACTGATTTTGAATTGGAGATCGCCTTGTCTCAGATTGAAGAAGAGGCAGAGGAAGGCGGCAGGGTTTTGGAGACAATTGAAAACCGTGTCGCGCAAATGCGATCGAACAAGCAACTATTCTACTCTCTCAGTCAACCGAAATCCGATGAAATCGACTTCTGGAAATGGATGAATGATCCTCATTTGGTCATCATCCATATTCCGAATGGAAGAGAGCTTTTCCAAGGCTATGCATTCAGTCATTACTTGACTAAGATTTGGCGGATGATGATGGCTCGAGAACGAATTCTTAAACCGGAGCGCCGGGAGTGCGCGGTCATTGTCGATGAGATTGATTTGGTGATCAAGAATACAAGCTATTTCAAAAACATGATCTGCCAATGTAAAATGGAAGTATGAGTACGAGACATGAGCTGACAGACGAACAATGGGCTGTGATTGAACC